>JAFMQT010000380.1 GCA_017354515.1 Nocardia sp.
GCGGGGCCTCGTTCGGTCTTCGACCCCGCCCGGTCCTAGCTGCCGGCGACCATCCAGGGGTCGTTGGAATTCAAGGCGGTCAGCAGAAGCCGGATGGCGGCTACCCGGCGCTCCTTCTCGGGGAGTTCGTCGAGCGCGCATTCGGGGTCCGCGGGCGGGCCCAGGTGGGTGCACCCCCGGGGACAGTCATCGATGGCGTCGGACAGATCGGCGAAGGCGGCGATCACATCGTCCGGCGTGATGTGGGCCAGACCGAACGATCGGATACCGGGGGTATCGATGACCCAACCGCCGCCGGCCAGCGGCAGCGCCAGCGATTGGGTGGAGGTGTGCCGGCCCTTGCCGACCCCCGAAACCGTGCCGACGGCTCGATCGGCTTCGGGCACAAGACGATTGACGAGTGTGGACTTGCCGACCCCGGAGTGCCCGAGCAGACAGGTCAGCGAATCCTCGAGCAATTCCCGCAGTGGCTCGAGCGGATCGTCGCGGCCCCCGTAGACGATGTCGAGGTCCAGATCGGCGAATTCGGCGGCGAAGTCGGATTCGCCGGCCAGATCGTGTTTCGTCAGGCACAGAATCGGCCGCAGGCCACCGGCATACGCGGCGACCATGGCTCGTTCGACGAATCCGGTGCGCGGCGGGGGATCGGCCAGGGCGACCACAATGAACAACTGCTCGGCATTGGAGACCACGATCCGTTCGAAGGGGTCGGTGTCATCGGCGGTGCGGCGCAACACGGTCCGGCGTTCGCTCACCCGCACGATGCGGGCCAGGGTGTCCGGGCGGCCCGACAGGTCGCCGACCACATCCACCCGATCGCCGACGACGATCGGGGTGCGCCCCAATTCGCGCGCCCGCATGGCGACGACGTGACGATCCGGATCCCCGCCCAGGACACAACCCCAGCGGCCGCGATCGACCGATATCACCATGGCCGACACCGCATCCCGATGTTCGGGGCGGGTTTTGGTGCGTGGTCGCGAACCCCTGCCCGGGCGGACCCGGACATCGGATTCGTCGTACTCGCGGCGCTTCAGTGGGCCGCTCCCTCGACCGGTAAGCCGGTGAGGTGGTCGGCTCCGGCGAGCATCGATTCCCACAGTTCGACGAAGTTCGGCAGGGTTTTGGCGGTGGTGCCGATGTCCTCGATGCTGACTCCGGGGATCCGCAATCCGAGAATCGCGCCCGCGGTGGCCATCCGGTGGTCGGCGTAGGAATGCCACTGTCCGCCGTGCAGCGGTGCGGGATCGATGGTGAGACCGTCCTCGGTCTCGGTGACCTTACCGCCGAGCCGGTTGATCTCCGCGGTGAGCGCGGCCAGCCGATCGGTTTCGTGGCCGCGCAGATGCGCGATACCGCGCAACCGCGAGGGGGATTCGGCCAGCGCCGCCAGGGCGGTGACGGTGGGGGTCAGCTCACCCACATCGTGCAGGTCGATATCGATGCCGATCAGCGCATGCGGTCCGTGCACCGACAGTCCGGATTCCGAACGGCGGGTTTCCGCGCCCATCCGGACCAGGATCTCGCGAATCACATCGCCGGCCTGGGTGGTCAGTTGCGGCCAGTGCGGAATGGTGACCTCGCCGCCGGTGACCGCGGCCGCGGCCAGGAACGGGGTGGCATTGGACAGGTCGGGTTCGATTTCCCAGTCCACCGCGTGGATCGGGCCGGGCTGCACGGTCCAGACCTGTTCCTTGCGCGGATCAGCCGGCGCCTGCACCCGCACCCCTGTTTGCCGCAGCATCTGCACCGTCATATCGATATGCGGCATGGACGGCAGCGCCGCGCCCTCGTGCCGCAGGGTGATACCGCTGTCGAACCGGGCCGCCGACAGCAGCAGACCGGAGACGAACTGCGAGGATCCGGATGCGTCGAGGCTAACCTCGCCACCGCGCACCGATCCGGTGCCGTGCACCACGAACGGCACGGTATCGCCGTCGATCTCGACGCCGAGACCGCGCAGCGCGTTCAGGATCGTGGCCAGCGGCCGACGGCGGGCCTGTTCGTCACCGAAGAAGGCCACATTGCTGTGCGCCAGCGCGGCCACCGGCGGCAGGAACCGCATCACGGTGCCGGCCAGACCGCAGTCCACCGTGGCGTTGTGCAGTTCCTTGGCCGGGGTCACCACGAGATCGTCGGCGTCACCGACGATCTGGGTGCCCATGGCCCGCAGCGCCCCGATCATCAGCTCGGTGTCGCGACTTCGTAGCGCGCCGCTGAGCGTGGAGGGGCGATCGGCGAGCGCGGCCAGAATCAATGCCCGGTTGGTGATCGATTTGGACCCGGGCAGGGTGACGGTCGCGTGCACGGCATGGTCGGTATGGGGCGCGGGCCAGAAACTCACAAGAACATCTTCCCTTATGCGAGGAGTGGGTGAGCGGGCGGAGCGCATTTTGTGATCTCGCACGGATGGCCGCTTATTTCCGCATTCGGGAAAAGCCGGTGCGAATACAGCGAACGGGCCCGCATCGCTGTGCGTCGCAGCCAGGATACGGGCCCGTTCACCGGAGCGGAACTACTTGTTCCGGCCGTACAGCAGGGGAACCATTTTGCGGAGCAGATTCATCGTGCCCGCGGTCCGCTTGTAACTCATCAGCGCCATTCCGGGAATCGCGAAGCGCTGGACAGCGATCGAATGCGGGCTGGTGAATTCGAGCAGGCCCGGCGCGCCGTGGATGCGGCCGATACCGGAGTCGCCGGGACCGCCGAACGGCAGCGAGGCGATCGCGGCGAAGCCGAGCACCGAGTTGACCGAGGTGGCGCCGACGTGCAGGCGACGGGCGATCTCCATGCCCTGCTGCTTGGAGAACACCGACGAACCCAGCGCGTACTTCGACTTGTTGGCCAGCTCGACCGCCTCGTCGACACTGTCGACGGTGCGGATGGTGACGGTGGGGCCGAAGGTCTCCTCGCGCACCGCCTCCGAGTCCTCGTCGGCGTCGACTACGACCACCGGATCGATGTACGGGCCGTGCACCGAGTCCGCCCCGCCCAGCACCACGGTGCCGCTGGCCGCCGCGGTTTCGATATGCCGGCGCACGATGTCGATCTGCGAGGGCATGGTCATCGGGCCGTATTGGGCCTTGTCATCGGAACCGGGTTTGACATCGGTCAGGATCTTCTTGACCTCGGCGACGAACTGGTCGCGGATCGAGGAGTGCACGTACACCCGCTCGACGCCCGCGCAGGTCTGGCCGCTGTTCATGGTGGCGCCGTAGGCGACGGCGTCGGCGGCCGCCGCGATATCGGCGTCGGGGGCCACGATCACCGCGTCCTTACCGCCACATTCGAGCAGCACCGGGGTCAGCGTGTCGGCCGCGGCGGCCATGATCTTCTTACCGGTCGCGGTGGAGCCGGTGAAGGCGATCTTGTCGACGCCCGAACGCACCAGGGCGGCACCGGTGGCGCCGTATCCGTTGATGGTCACGAAGACGCCCTCGGGCAGCTGCGGATTGGCCTCGACGAACGCCTTGCCCACGAAATTGCCGATGCTGGTGGAGAATTCACTCGGCTTGAACACCACGGTGTTACCGGCCGCCAGCGCGTAGGCCAGCGAACCGTTCGGGGTGTAGACGGGGTAGTTCCACGGTCCGATCACGCCGACGACACCCACCGGGCGCTGTTCGATGGTGGCCGAGAAATTCGACATCATCGCGCCGGGGGACACCTTCTTGGGCTTGAGTACCTTCTCGGCGTTCTTGGCGGCCCAGGAGATGTGCTCGAGGGCGAGCAGTAGTTCCAGGTAGGCGTCGTCGCGCGGTTTGCCGTTCTCGGCGTGGATCAGATCGCAGAATTCGTCGGCCTTGGCGACCAACCGGCTCGACCAGCGCAGCAGCGCGCGCTTGCGCTCGGCGAAGCTCAGACCGCTCCACGCCGGCGCCGCGGCGCGGGCCTTGTCGACGGCGGCGCGAACGGCTTCCTCATCGGCGATCGGATGAGTGGCGATGACTTCGCCGGTGGCCGGATTGTGTGAGGAGAGTTCGGTGCTCGAAGCGTTCTTTTCCGCCGACTCGGCGGCGGCGGTGGACTCGGTGGTGGACATTGTTCGGCGACCCCTAATGAGAGAGTGACGGCAAAAAGTTCTCACACCCGTAGATGTGATGTCAACCGCCTTCACTTGAAAATATTTCGTGGCGCGGATATGTCCGAGCTTACGTATCCGCGCCAGAATCCGCTTGTTCGCACAACTGTTCTCGCCGGCACGCCGGATGGCACCATGGATACATGTGCGGCAGATACGCGACCACGGCGAATCCGGCCAGGCTGGTGGCCGAGCTCGATGCCGTCGACGAAACAGCCGTCGACGAAACAGCCGTCGACGAAACGGGCGACGACGAAACCGGGGACGACAAGGCCGGCGCCCCGGCTGATCCGGCGAAATCCGCGGAAGCCAACTACAACGTCGCGCCGACCACCCAGGTACTGACCGTGGTCGCTCGTCGCGACACCGCCGAATCGGCTCCCTCGCTGCGTATTCGGCGCATGCGCTGGGGTCTGGTCCCGTTCTGGACCAAGGCCGCCGAACCGGGTGTTCCGGTCAAGGGCAAACCGCTGTTCAACGCCCGCGCCGATCGGGCCGCCACCGCACCCTCCTTCCGCGACTCGGTCCGCAAACGCCGCTGCCTGGTGCCGATGGACGGCTGGTACGAATGGCTCGTCGAACCGGAGCCGGATGCGCGGGGAAAGGCCGTCAAGCAGCCCTACTACATGTCCGATGCGGAGGGGGGCCGGCTGTACATGGCCGGGCTGTGGTCGGTGTGGCGCGACAACTCGCAGGCCGAGCCGAAGCCGTTGATGTCGTGCACGATTCTGACCACCGACGCGGTAGGGGGCTTGATCCGGATCCACGATCGGATGCCGCTGGTGATGCCGCGTGAGAA
>JAFMQT010000094.1 GCA_017354515.1 Nocardia sp.
CCGGTGGTGGTGCTGCTGCTCGCGCTGGGCCCGCTGCTGCTGCCCGAACATCGGGCCTCGGCGCTGGCTCCGCTGGACCTGCCCAGTGCCGCGCTGCTGGTGGGCGGGATCCTGCCCGTGGTGTACGCGATCAAGCGCAGTGCCGCGTCCGGTCCGGATATCCAGGCGCTGATCGCGCTGCTGCTCGGGATCGCGGTCGGGGCACTGTTCGTGCGCCGGCAACGGCGGCTGCCCGAACCACTGGTCGACTTCGCGTTGTTCACTCGCGCCCGCTTCGCCGTCGCCATCGGATCGAGTACCACGGTCATGATGTCGCTGGCCGGCGCCAGTTATCTGACCAGCGTCTGGTTACAGTCGGTGACCGGCCGCTCGCCCCTGGCCGCCGCGTTCCTCGGCATTCCGATGGCGATCACCGTCTTCACCTTCTCCATGACGGGTTCGGCGCTGGCCCGCCGGCTCGGACTGCGCTGGACCTTCGCGCTCGGCTTGGCGGTGGCCGCGGCCGGAAATCTGCTGCTACTCGGGATCGGGGTCGACGGCGGAGTCGGCTGGTATCTGGCCGGTTCGGCGATCGCGGGAATCGGCTACGGGACTGTGTTCACGCTGGTCTCCGAGGTGGCTGTGGCGTCCGTGCCCGAACATCGGGCCGGCTCGGCGGTCGGCATCTCCGAGACCAGCTTCGAACTCGGCAACGCCCTCGGCCTGGCGCTACTCGGTTCGCTCGCGGCACTGCGGTTCCGGTCGGCAGGACATTTCGGTCCGACCATCGGTGAGACGACCGGCGATCGCGCGGTCGTCGCGGCCGCCCGCGCCGCCTACGTCTGCGGCGCCCACCTCGCGATCACGACGGGAGCGGGAATTCTGCTGGTGGCCGCCGTGGTCGCGGTAGTCGTGGGTGGCGGCCGATCCCGCGCGTGAAACCCGCACTCCTAGTTACGAGAACATCGTTTCCGTTCTAGCTATACGAAATGTATCGTTTGCGATAGTCTTATTTCCACAAGGCTGGAGCCCTGCGAAACACCACCGTGCGACGACACAGCCCCCGCAGGCTCCCGGATCAGCGATCAAAGGAGTTCGCCGTGGGTGATGGCAACCCGGTCTATTGGGATCCCTACGACCGCGATATAGCCCGCGACCCGTACCCGAGGTTCAAGCGGATGCGCGAAGAGGCCCCGCTGTACTACAACGACGTCCACGACTTCTACGCCCTCACCCGGTATGACGACGTCGACAAGGCACTATTGGACTGGGAAACCTTCTCCTCCCGGCGTGGGCCGATCCTCGAGCTCATCAAGGCCGGCATCGACATTCCGCCCGGCACCCTGCTGATGGAGGACCCGCCGGCGCACGATATCCACCGCGCCCTGCTGTCGAGGGTCTTCACCCCGCGCCGGATGCTGGGCCTGGAGCCGCAGATCCGGGAGATGTGCGTCAACGCGTTGAACCGGCTCGAGGGTCAGAGTTCCTTCGACCTGATGAAGTCGTTCGCCAACGAGGTGCCGATGCGCGTGATCGGCGCGCTGCTCGGCATTCCCGAGGACGATCAGCAGGCCATCCGGGACCGCTCGGACGACACCCTGCACTCGGTTCCCGGTAAGGGAATGCAGTTCGAGGACAAGGCGATTCCGAATGCCGAGAACTTCGCGGAATACATCGACTGGCGTGCCGATCATCCCTCCGATGATCTGATGACCCAGCTGATGAACGCCGAGTTCGAGGACACCGAGGGGGTGCGGCGCACCCTCAATCGCGAGGAGATCCTCACCTACATCTCGGTGGTCGCCGGCGCCGGTAACGAGACCACGGCCCGGTTGATCGGCTGGCTGGGCTGGGTGCTCGCGCACCACCCCGATCAGCGCGCCGAACTGGTCGAGGATCCCAAGTTGATCCCGAACGCCATCGAGGAGACGCTGCGTTACGAGCCGACCGGCCACGCCATCGCCCGCTACGTCGCCAAGGACGTCGAGCTCTACGGCAAGACCGTGCCGGCCGGCAGCGCGATTACGCTGGTGGTCGCCTCCGCCAATCGCGATCCGGGCCGCTGGCCCGGTGATCCGGAGCGGTTCGACATCCACCGCAAGATCTCCAACCTGCGCACCTTCGGCTTCGGTACGCACTTCTGCCTGGGCGCGTCGCTGGCCCGGCTGGAGGCCCGTGTCGCGCTGGAGGAATTCCTCAAGCGCTACCCGAAGTGGGAGGTCGACACCGAGGGCGCGGACCTGTCGTCGACGTCTACCGTTCGCGGATGGGAGACCCTGCCGATCACGGTGGGCTGACCGCACGAAACAATGGCCCCGGAAATCACTGGCGCACAGTGGTTTCCGGGGTCTTTCGTGGGTTACTGCATCAACTGAACGTGCGGATGATCCGGTGACGCCGGACAGATGTTGATGATCATGTTGTGGCCGCGGCCGATCCGAATTCCCACCGGATTGCGCGCGGCGTTGTAGGGGGAGCCGTCCCGGTCCTCGACCGGAACCCAATGCTCATCGCCCCATTCGTAGGTGGCCAGCGTCAGCAGGGGTTCGGTCTCGGTTCCGCAGACGCGGCACGGTTGCGGGGACGGGCCGTCCAGGCCCCACCGGATCCCGCCGCCGATCTTCCAGCCGGGTGCGATCGCCAGATTGTGATAGGGCCGATCGTTCGGTCGCAACCGTCCGATACTGACCTCGGGGATCTGGTGCAGGGTCCAATCTTCGACCTGATCGAACAATTCGCCGTCGAGTTCGTTGGCGCTGGGATACTCGAGCACCTGTTCGGGATCGACCGTGCACGGCACCGGTAGATAATTCTCGTCGGCGTGTAAGACCAGCGGCTCGGGCGGGCGGCGCAGAGGATCGGTGACCTCGGCGGAGTTTCGCCAGATCAGCTCGGTCTCGGGCATGGCCGAGATGTTCTCGAACGGACACCACAGCACCTGCAGCAGATCCGCGTCGGCCGGCGGGTGCAGATCCGGCACATCGCGGGCATACAGCTGCGCGACCGGAAGCATCGGAACCGGGCCGGCGGGCAGGCCCACGCCCTGTTCCAGTCGCTCGATCGCGGCCCATTCGTCGTCGGAGTAGATCCGCACGCCCTGCATCTGGCGGTAGGTGGCCACCGTGGTCGACTTCGGCAACGACCGAGCGCGGGCCAGGCGCAGATCGGCCAGCGGCACCAGCCGGATATGCCCGTCGTCGTCATGGTCGTCATCGCAGAGCGGCCACGGCTCGTCGGCCGGCCACAGCAGCGGACCGCCCACGGAACTGTCGCGCACCGTCGGGGTGCCGGGGCGCGGGTGTAGTCGGGTCACGGTGCGGGCCAGCGGGGCCAGTTCGGGGAAGACCTCCGCGAGATCGACCGGCCGCGGCGGAGTCGTGTGAACCATGGGTAACCCTCGGTGAACGTTGATTCGCGGGAACCTGACCACCGCGAATATAGTCCGCGCGCAGGCCGTCCGGGACCGAAACGGGCACGCTCCGGATCACACGCGTGTCCGGGGCCCGGTCACGATCGGCAGCCCCGAACGCACATCCCGCGCGAAAATCTATCCGGCCGAGATCAATTCGGCTGCCTTGGAACCGATGAACACCGACGGCGCGTGGGTGTGGCCGCGCACCAGAACCGGCATGATCGACGCGTCCGCGACCCGCAGGCCGGTCACACCGCGCACCCGCAGCTGCGGATCGACCACGCTGGCCTCGTCCGAACCCATCCGGCAGGTGCCGGCCGGGTGGTAGAGGGTGTGCGAGTAGCCGTTCAGGCTGATCGCCCGGGTCTGCTCCGACCCCGGCTCGCCGGTCACCTCGGGCGGATAACACAGACCGCGCAGCACCTCCTTCATCGCGGCGGTGTCGGCCAGGTCGGTGCACATCTTCAGACCGGACATCAGTGCGCTGCGGTCCTTCTCATCGCTGAGATACTTCGGATCGATGATCGGTTTGGCCAGCGGATCCTTCGAGGCGAGGGTGATCGTGCCGCGACTGTAGGGGCGCAGCAGCACCGCGGCCAGCACGACGGCGTGCTCGGTGGGCTCGCCGAGGCCCTCTTCGAAGAACGGGGCCGGGGCGTAGATCAGCTCCAGGTCGGGCTGGTCGAGTTCGGGTGTGCTGCGGACGAATCCGTACGCCTCACCGACGTTGGAGGTCAGCATGCCGCGATGGCGCAGCAGATAGTTCAGCAGTTGAACCGGCTTCTCGGCATCGAAGAGCGAATCGGAGTCCACCCGGTAGCCGAGGGCGGCTGCGAGATGGTCCTGCAGATTGGCGCCCACCTCCGGGGCATGCCGGCGCACCTCGATTCCGTGCTTATCGAGTTCGGCGCGATCTCCGATACCCGAGAGCATCAGCAACTGCGGCGAGTTGATCGCGCCGCCACACAGCACGACCTCCTTGCGGGCGGTGACCTTGCGCAGCGAACCGCCGCTGGAATACTCCACTCCCACAGCGCGATCCCCATCGAAAAGCACGCGGGTCGCGGTCGCCTCGGCGATGACGGTGAGGTTGCGGCGCTTCTTCATCGCCGGGTGCAGATACGCGTCCGCGGTACTCCAGCGGCGGCCGCCACGCTGAGTCACCATCGTCTGCGTGAAACCCTGCGGCTCAGGAAGATTGGCCTGTTCGATCGGGTAGCCGCGTTCGGCGACCGCGCGCAGGTACACCGAGGTGGACGAGCGCGGGCTGCGCTGATTGCTGACATGCAGCGGTCCGGCGGTGCCGTGATCCTCGCGCGCGGAGCCCTCGACATTCTCGATGGCGCGGAAATGCTCGACGGCCGAATCGAATCCCCAGGCCGGCCCGGCGGCCTGCTCCCAATCGTCGTAGTCGGCCTTGAATCCGCGCACCCACATCATGGCGTTCATCGACGAGGAACCGCCGAAGGTCTTGCCGCGCGGCCAGTACACTGATCGACCGTCCAGTTCGGGCTGCGGTTCGGTGGTGTAGTTCCAGTCGTAGTCGCCCTGGAACAGTTTCGCGAATCCGGCCGGGATGTGGATGAACTTGTCCTTATCCGGTTTACCGGCCTCGAGCACGAGCACCGACCGCTCCGGATCCTCGCTCAGCCGCGCCGCGAGCACCGCGCCCGCCGACCCCGAGCCCACGATCACATAGTCCGCGTCACTCACCGCTGCCTCACTCACCGCTGCCACCTTTCGTCCGTTATACGGAGAACATACGAGAGTCGGGCGGCGCTCGCCCCCGAATGCTGTGCTTACCCTGTATCCGGTTGGCGCCGCCGATGTGCGCGCTGCCCGGGCCCCCGAAGCCGCGCCTACTCCCCCTTCGTTCCCGCGCTGTCCCTACTGCGCCTCCTGGCGGCGTAGCTCGGCGATGACCGGCGCGAAGTCCGCCATCGAGGGCTCGAGCACGGTCAGGTAGCTGAAGCCGTATCGTTCCCGTCGCTCGCGCAGCTGGTCGGCCATCTCCCGCACCGTTCCGATGAGCAGGGTCGGGACTTGCAGCAATTCGTCAACGGTCCGGTACGGCACCTGCTGGGCCCGCTCGGCCGCGGCGGCCGCCCGGTCGTCGGTCGTAATCACGGTCTGCAGCAGGATGTTCAGTTCCGGGTCGGTGCCGAATTCGGAGATGAATCCCTGTGCGGCGGTGACCCGTTCGCCGACCTCGTCGGCGGACAGCAGATGCATGGTGCCGTCGGTGGCGCCCGGGGCCTCCCGTGCGCCGGTGAACGAGATGATGTCCGCGTGCCGCGCGGCCAGCCGCAGTACCCGATTACCGTTGCCGCCCAACAGGATCGGTGGCCGCTGCTCCGGAAGCAACGGTTCGAGCTCGTCGAGTGTTCGCTCGAGCAGATCCACTCGTTCGCGTGGCGTCGGGTAATCGATGCCGGCCCTGTCGAATTCGTCTCGGACATAACCGGTTCCGAGTCCGAGGTCGAGCCGGCTATCGGTCAATACGGCGGCGCTCTCGACTTCCCGGGCCAGCAGTACCGGATTCCAGAACGCCACATTCAGGACGTACGTCCCCACACGCGGGCGTTCGGTCGCGTCGGCGGCGGCCACCAGCGCGGAAAAGGGCGCCGGTGCTCCCAGATGGTCGGGAACATTCAGGACGTCGAAGCCGTAGCTTTCGGCCCGGCGACATGTGTCCGCCCATTCCGCGGCCGACGGGTGGCTGAACAGATTCACACCGAAGCGAAAACCACGAGTCACCCCCTCACCGTACGTGGCGATAACGAGTTCCGGGGCGTTCGCGATGTAGCTGTGGGTGCGCTCTGTGGGTAACCGCGGACGGAAAATGCTGCGGCGGAGCCGGCGAAACCGGCTTACCCTGGGCCATTATGAGTCGTTTCAGCGGTTAGGCGGACGGTATGACCGAATTCGATCCGGCGGCACTGGGACCGTCGACCGTGCGGGTCGGCACGGCCGAGCGTGAGCGTGCGGCCGCGGCCCTCGGGGAACATTTCGCGGCGGGGCGGCTCGAGGTCGCGGAATACGATGAGCGGGTGGGCCTGGCCTACTCCGCGAAAACCGCCGGTGACCTGGCTCGACTTTTCACCGATCTGCCCCGCCCGCAACCGGCCGCGCCGCCCCGCGCCGCGCCGCCACCGAGCCGCAAAACGTGGCCGATGCTGCCCGCTCTGGTGGTGGCCGTGATCGTGCTGGGCGTGGTGATCGTGGCCGTCACCAAGATGCCGTTCTTCATATTTCCGGTGTTGTTTCTGCTGTTCCTGCGCAGCCATCGCGGTTCGGGGCGGCGCGGCTACCGCACTCGTGGCTACCACCGGCTCTGATTCACCCGCCGATCACTACGCCCGCGCGGGAGCACTACCCGCGCGGGCGATGCGTCCCCATCCCACCGCCCGCGCGGGCAGGTACTGCTAGGCCCCCGGCACGGGCAGCGGGTCATCCTGCGGAGTCGCCGGGCACGGCTTCGGCTTGGCTTGGGCCAGGCCCGCCGTCTTGGGCTTGGGCTTGGACTTCGGCTTCGCCGACTTGGGCTTGACCTTGGCCTCGGCCGGCGGGACCGGGTCGTCGTCGGGAATGCTCGGAGCCGATGAACAACCCTTCGGTTTCTCGGCCGCGACCGAATGCCCCGGCGCCGGCGGTGCCGCGACGGCTTCCTGGGCCAGTACCGAGCCCAGCCCGGTGAGGGCGATCGAAACGAGGAGTGTTGCCGTGGTACGACGCATACCTATCCCTTCTCGACAGTGATTGCCTTACATAGGGATAGGACGCGCGGGTTCGGCTCACGTTCCGACCCGCACCCCTTCCATGAGCACCGGTATCGCCGAATCGCGAATACCCTCAACGCCCCCAGGCGAGGGTGATCCTGGTGGTCTCCAGGAAATCCCCGGTCAACTCGCGCAGGGCCAGGAACTGCCCGCCGGTTCCGTATTTCCTGCGGAGGCTGCCGAAATCGGTGTGCGCGGCCGCGGCGGCGATCTGGTTGGAGTCGGGAATCCGGGTCGGAAACAGCCGGGGAAGGGTGCGGTTGGCCTGCAGGGCCTCCAGGGTGGTGCGGTGCACGGCCGAGGACCGGCGATATTTGGTGACCACGACGCCGACCTCCTCCAGCGGTGCGCCCCAGGTCGTGGCCAGCCGGCGGACATGGCCCTGGACGGGCGGAATTCCGTAGGTGGACATGATGTCCGGGATCGTGGGGATGACGTACCCGTCGGACAGGCGCAGTCCGTTCTGGGTGACCGCGCCCAGATTCGGCGGGCAATCCAGCAGCACGTACTCGTAGTCGTACAGCGCCCCCGCGAGGGCGTGGGCCAGGATCGTGGTGCGGGCGGCGGGCGCGATCGAGGTCAATTCCTCCTGCAGCGCGATGAGTTTCGGCGAGGAGGCCAGCAGATCGACCGAATTCACCGCCGGCACGGCCGACACGTGTCGCTCGATCAATCCGCGCACATCGGGCGCGGACCGCTTGCCGACGCCCGCCGCGAAGACCTCCGCCAGGGTGCGCCCGGACGAGTCCAGTTCCGCGGCACGAGGCTCCCCGACCATCATGGTGGTCAGGTTGGCCTGCGGGTCCAGATCGATCAGCAGCACCCGCTTGCCGTACTCGGCGGACAGGATCTCGGCCACCGCGGCGGTCGTGGTCGTCTTGCCCACCCCACCCTTCAGGTTGAAGACCGCCACGATGTACGGCCGGGAGCGGCCCGGCGTCTGGTCGTGTTCCCAAATCCGTTGCGGCCGATCCAGATCCAGAACTCGGCGAGGTTTGGAGGGGACGAGCCATTCCATTGCGCGGCGGTCGGCGTCGTCTCCGGTGACGGCGGGCGGCGCACTGAGCGGCGCGACCTTGAAGATCGCGGCGGTCCGCGGTTCGGACATCAGCTCATCTCGCAACTCCACCAGTCCGAAACCCTCCATTCACACAACCTTCGGCACGGGTTCGGCCCATGCTACGGATCACCCCTCCGTAACGCGGAGCACGACACTACTTGAAGCTTGAATTGGTTTTCGGCGGACCCCATACCAGCGCCGCTACGCCGCTCGCGGCATCCGGATTTCGGCCTCTGGTGCGCGATCCGGAGCGACTGCGGGGAAGATGTGAGCGTGCGCACGAAATTCTCCTCCGAGCTCGCGGCACTCACCGACGAACTCGCCCTCATGGCACGCGCGACCCATGAGGCGGCCGAATGTGCCGCGAAGGCGATCGAGAATCCCGACCTCACAGCGGCATACGAGGTATTCCAGCTCGAAGAGCAGATCGAGGCCGAGCATGCCAAGTGCGAGAACCGGGCCGTCATCCTGCTCGCGCTGGAAGCACCCGTGGCCCGCGACCTGCGAAATGTGGTGACCGCCATCCAGATCGCCGAGGATCTGGCCGCGATCACCGAACGCCTGAGCCGGGTGGCCGACGCGGCGACGCGCGCCTTCCCGAATCCGGTGGCGCCCGAACCCAGCACCGAACTGCTGACCGCGATGGCCACCTCCGTGGTCGGGCTCACCGCCGCGACCATCGAGCTGATCACCATCCGCGGCACCGATACCGGCAGGATGTTGATCGAGCCCGACCCGGCGATCGACCAGCTGCATCAGCAACTCACACGGACCGTGGCCGATTCGGGCTGGGCACACGGAAACGCCGCCGCCGTCGAATCGGCACTGCTGGCCCACCATTACGAGCGATGCGCGGCCTTCTGCGTGCGGATCGGGCGCCGGATCCGCTTCTTCCACACCGGTATGCCGCTGTCCACACAGATGCAGGAGGAAGCGGCCGGCTGACACCAGCGGCCCCGCCGCCCCGCTGGACACCGGCGGCCCAGCCGCCCGGCGGACACAGGCGGCTTGCCGCCCGGTGATCTGCCGCCCAGTAACCTGTGGCCATGACAGCTGTTGCAGATCGTTCACTCGGCCCGGACCTGGTACGCACCGACAGCATCGGCCCCGACACCGATGTGCTCGTGATCGGACTTCTCTCCGGTGACGACGGTCCGGCGATCGCCGCGGCCGACGTCTTCGACGACGTACTGGACGAGTCCACCCGCGCCCAGCTGCTCGCGGCACTGTCGGCCGTGGGTGCGACCGGCAAGGCCGAGGAGCTCACCCGGATTCCCGCTCCGGAGGGCCTGGGCGTGAGCAGCGTACTGGCCACCGGACTCGGCTCCGAGGACAAGCTGGGCCCCGAGCAGCTTCGCAAATCCGCCGGCGCCGCCGCCCGCGCACTGGCCGGGACCGCGACCGCGGTGACCACCCTGTCCGGCCTGGATCTGAGCGCCGCGGCCGAGGGCTTCTACCTCGGGGCCTACACCTTCACCACCTACCGGTCGGCGAAATCGGCGCCGAAACCGGCCGAACGCCCGCTGGCCCGGGTCGAATTACTCGCTCCCGCATCCGATTCCGCCGCTCGAGAGCTGGTCCGCGCCGCCGCGATCGCCGAGGCCGTGGCCACCGCCCGCGATTTCGTCAACACTCCCCCGAACGACCTGTTCCCCGCCGAATTCGCCGACCGCGCCGCGCAATTGGCGCGCGGCGCCGGTCTCGAGGTCGAAATCTTCGACGAGAAGCGGCTGGAGGCAGAGGGTTACGGCGGAATCATCGGCGTCGGCAAGGGGTCCTCCCGGCCGCCGCGACTGATCCGCATCACCTATTCCGGCGGCGACAAGAAGGTCGCGCTGATCGGCAAGGGCGTCACCTTCGACACCGGCGGTATCTCGATCAAGCCGGCCGCCAATATGGAGAATATGACCTCCGATATGGGCGGGGCCGCGGCGGTCATCGCGACCACGCTGGTCGCCGCTCGGCTGGGCCTGCCGATCACCGTCACCGCGACGGTCCCGATGGCCGAGAACATGCCCTCGGCGACCGCGCAGCGGCCCGGCGACGTGCTCACCCAATACGGCGGCATGACCATCGAGGTCACCAATACCGATGCCGAGGGCCGGCTGATCCTCGCCGACGCGATCGTGCGCGCCGGCGAGGACGAGCCCGAGTACATGATCGACGTCGCGACTCTGACCGGCGCCCAGATGGTCGCCCTGGGCACCCGCACCCCGGGCGTGATGGGCACCGAGGAGTTCCGCGATCGGGTCGCCCGGCTCTCACAGGAAGCCGGCGAGAACGGCTGGGCCATGCCGCTTCCGAGCGAACTGCGGGCGGATCTGAATTCCAAGATCGCCGATATGGTCAACGCGTCCGGGAACCGCTGGGGCGGCATGCTGGTCGCGGGCACCTACCTGAAGGAGTTCGTGCCCGAGGGCGTGCAGTGGGCGCATCTGGATGTGGCCGGGCCCGCCTACAACACCGGCAGCCCGTTCGGTTACACCGGCAAGGGCGGCACCGGGGTGCCGGTGCGGACCCTGGTCGCGGTGCTGACCGACATCGCGGGCGAGTGATCGCTCGACCGGCCGCGCGGATATGCGCGGCCGGTTCACAGCTCGCGTAGTTCGGCCTCCAGGGCCCGCTTGCGCTCGATCCGGCGGCGGGCGTCGTAGTCGCGCATGCGCTGCGGATATCCGGTGCGGGCGACGTCGTAGACGGGAATGCGTAAGGTGCTCGCCAGGCGCTGCGCGCCGCGCTCACCGACGACCCTGCGGGTCCACTCGCCGTCCGCCGCCACGAGTACGGCTGTGACATCAGTCACAGTCGTCTTGGGTTCGATATAGGCCTCGACACCGCGATGGGTGCGAACCCAGTCCGCCAGGTAACGGCTGTCGGAGTTCGCGTCCCCGCGGTCGCCGCGGAAAAGATCCAGCAACCCCACGGTTGCCTACCTCCTGTTCGACAATCGGGCCGCCGTACGGTCCGATATATCGATAGTGCCAGCGGTCCGACCGGCGCGCCCCGTGGCGTTGGCAACATCCGGCCGGTTCCGGGCTGCGACACCGCACTTACGCTCACGTCAGGTACCGGTAAACCTGCTGCCCTGTGGTACGTCTCGCATCGGCAAGTGCAAGGATGGGGAGCCGGAACAAGAACCGCACGGATCTCCGGCGCCAACCGGACTCGTCCGGTGGCAGTCGGGTACTCGCCGCGACCGCGGCGCGGCCCTGCCGTGAGACGAACTGTTGCAGACCCGTCGAGCAGTTAGAGGAGTCAACAGACATGGCCTTCTCCGTCCAGATGCCAGCTCTTGGTGAGAGCGTCACCGAGGGCACTGTGACCAGGTGGCTGAAACAGGAAGGAGACACGGTCGAGGTCGACGAGCCGCTGCTCGAGGTCTCCACCGACAAGGTCGACACCGAGATCCCCTCGCCCGCGGCCGGTGTGCTCACCAAGATCGTCGCTCAGGAGGACGATGTCATCGAGGTCGGCGGCGAGCTCGGTGTGATCGGTGACGCCGGTGAGGCACCCGCCCCGGCCCCCGCTCCCGCACAGGAAGCCCCGGCGCAACAGGCTCCGGCTCCCGCTCCGGCGGCCCCGGCCGAGCAGACTCCCGCTCCCGCC
>JAFMQT010000095.1 GCA_017354515.1 Nocardia sp.
CCTCAACAGACTCACTGCCACATCCGAACGCTATCGCTCCGGGTTTGCGGCTGCTACCGGGAGGGTACCGATCCTGTCGATTCTTCACGGATCTGTTGCATTGCGTTCGATAACCGGAACGTTTCCTCCGTATATGTCGTATATCCAGGTCACATAGCATACTTCCGCTTGCTAATGAAGTGTTTCGGAGTTGCGGCTGTAGCATTGCCCGGCGTAGCGGCACGCGTGACCGAGTTCGAATGAACCGGACGTACCGCACGCCGGACGAACATCTCGAACTAGGAGCTCATCGTGGGTCAGGTCAGTGCATCCAGCTCGACCGTCGTCGCTGCCGAACCGCAGCGTGCACTGGAAGCCATCGCCGATTATCAGGACGTGCGGCCCCGCATCCTGTCCGCGCACTACCGCGACTACAAGGTGGTCGAGGGCGGTAAGGGCGCCGGCACCGTCGCCGAGTGGACGCTACAGGCCACCGAAAAGCGTTCGCGCGATGTGCACGCCGACATCTCGGTCTCGGATTCGATGGTGACCGAACGGGATTCGAATTCCAGCATGGTCACCACCTGGACGGTGAGCCCGTCCGGTGCGGGTTCGCTGGTCACCATCCGGACCAGCTGGAAGGGCGCCGGCGGTGTCCCCGGCTTCTTCGAGGGAATTTTCGCACCGCTCGGATTGAAGAAGATCCAGGCCGAAGTGCTGGCCAACCTGAAGCGCGAACTGGCCTGAGTCGCCGCCTGCGGCCGCCCTACTAGGGTGGTACACATCCGCATCTCGCAGAGAGGACATCCCGGTGGAAGAGCCTGGTGGACAGTTCGATATGCAGGCACTGCTCGCCCAGGCGCAGCAGATGCAGCAGGCGGTCATGGCCGCCCAGTCCGAGATCGCCGAAACCGATGTCGAGGGCGAGGCCGGCGGCGGTCTGGTCAAGGTCGTGATCAAGGCCAGTGGTGAGGTGCAGTCCCTGCGGATCGACCCGAAGGTGGTCGATCCGGAGGATGTGGAAACCCTGCAGGACCTGGTGGTCGGTGCGATCAACGATGCGATGGCCAACGCCCAGGAGATGGCCGCGCAGAAGCTGGGCCCGCTCACCGGAGGCCTCGGCGGGGAGGGTGGTTCCATCCCCGGTCTGCCGCTGTGACCGGTCCGCTGCGGGAGTGGTCCGGTGTATGAGGGCCCGGTACAGGATCTGATCGACGAGTTGGGCAAACTGCCCGGCGTCGGTCCGAAGAGCGCCCAGCGCATCGCCTTTCACCTGCTGTCGGTCGAGCCGCCGGAGATCGACCGACTGCAGGCGGCGCTGCAGAAGGTGCGCGACGGGGTGCGGTTCTGCCTGGTGTGCGGCACGGTCTCCGACGGTGAACTGTGCCGGATCTGCGCCGACCCGCGCCGCGATCGCACCCTGATCTGCGTGGTCGAGGAACCCAAGGATGTGCAGGCGATCGAACGCACCCGGGAATTCCGCGGCCGCTACCACGTCCTGGGTGGGGCGCTGGATCCGCTCTCGGGGGTCGGTCCGGATCAGCTCCGGATCCGGGAGTTGTTGGCGCGCATAGGAAATCAGCAGGACGGGGTGGATGTCACCGAGGTGATCATCGCCACCGACCCCAATACCGAGGGCGAGGCCACCGCGACCTATCTGGTGCGCATGCTGCGTGATTTTCCGGGCCTGTCGGTCACCCGGCTCGCCTCCGGACTGCCGATGGGCGGCGATCTGGAATTCGCCGACGAGCTGACACTGGGCCGCGCTTTGTCCGGGCGACGGACGCTCTGAGACGGCGCACGGTCAGAACCGCACCGGCTCCCAGGCGAGCGTGTCGAGGCGGCCGCGGTCCCCGGTGGTCCAGTCCCAGATGAGAGTCGCCACCTGGTCGCCGCCCGCCAGCCGGACCGCGAAGTGCCGATCGGGGCCGCCGTCGCGGTGTTCCAGCGTGTACCCGCCGGATTCGTCGCGATAGGTCTGGATATAGACGTGATCGGCGCGTTCCACGATCAGATACGGGTTCGGCGCGGCGAGTTCGGTGACCCACTGCTGGGCGAGTCGCTGTGTCAGATAGGGGAATTCACCCGCGCCGCCATGGGTGACGGTGACATCCACGCGATCGATCGGATCGATCAGCCAGTTCAGTTGCGGATCGTAGAGCGCGTAGTCACGCGGAGTCGCCAACTCGAACAGCAGCCCGCGCACATGTCCGATGGCGTCGTACTGCGCGGGGACGTACAGCGCGGCACCGGTGCCCGCACCGCCGACGTTACCGGTGCCCGCACCGCCGACGTCGATACTGAGGAACCGCTCCTGCTCCGGCAGCACGTCGTTGCGCCGATTCACCTCGGCCGCGATCTCGGCCACGACATCGGTCTGGTGCCGCCCCTGCTGTGCGGCCAGGTACGTCTCGACCGCATCGGCCGTGGTGGCGATGCCCGCGGGGAGTAGCACGTGGTCGTAACTCATCCGGCCAGGTTACTGGCGGTGTGATTGCGGCCGAGCCACCGGCGGTGTGACGAGGCCCGTCTTTTCCGCCCAGGGGCCGACCTGTAAACTGGCCGACATCATGCAGCGGGCACTCCTCCTCGGCCGCCGCGACGGGGTCTGATACGGACCGGCTCCCGTCGCGGGGTTCAGCTGTGCCGGTCGACCCATACTTTGGGACACACCACCCACACTCTCGGAGAAACGCCATGTCACCCGCTGACGCCTTCGTATCAGGGACACGCGGTATCACCGTGCCGTCCAAACCCGCGCCCGCCGACCAGCCCGCGTGGAACACCCAGAAGAACTCCTCCATGCCGTCCTTTCGGTATCGGTCCTTCGCGGAGGAGGTCCAACCGATTACGCTGCCCGACCGGACCTGGCCGGACAAAGTGTCCGATCGCACGCCGGGTTGGTGCGCGGTCGATCTGCGCGACGGCAATCAGGCTCTGATCGACCCGATGAGCCCGGCCCGCAAGCGCCGCATGTTCGATCTGCTGGTCCGGATGGGCTACAAGGAGATCGAGGTCGGGTTTCCCTCGGCCAGCCAGACCGACTTCGACTTCGTCCGCGAGATCATCGAGGACGGCGCGATTCCCGAGGACGTCACCATCCAGGTGCTGACCCAGTGTCGGCCGGAGCTGATCGAGCGCACCTTCCTGGCCTGCCAGGGCGCGTCGAATGTGATCGTCCACTTCTACAACTCGACCTCGATTCTGCAGCGGCGCGTGGTGTTCCGCGCCGACCGCGACGCGGTCAAGAAGATCGCGACCGATGCGGCGACGCTGTGCCTGCAGATCGAGCAGCGCTACCCGGACACCAACTGGCGGTATGAGTACAGCCCGGAGTCCTACACCGGCACCGAACTGGAATACGCCCGCGAGGTGTGCGACGCGGTGTCCGGCATCATCGCGCCGACGCCGGATAAACCGCTGATCATCAACCTGCCGGCGACGGTCGAGATGGCGACGCCGAATGTGTACGCCGACTCGATCGAATGGATGAGCCGTAATCTGGCCCGCCGCGAGGCGATCGTGCTGTCGCTGCATCCGCACAACGACCGCGGTACCGCGGTCGCGGCCGCCGAACTGGGCTATCAGGCCGGCGCAGACCGGATCGAGGGCTGCCTGTTCGGCAACGGCGAGCGCACCGGCAACGTCTGTTTGGTGACCCTGGGGATGAACCTGTTCTCCCGCGGTGTGGATCCGCAGATCGACTTCTCCGATATCGACGAGATCCGCCGCACGGTCGAATACTGCAACCAGCTGCCGGTCCACGAACGCCACCCGTACGGCGGCGATCTGGTGTACACCGCGTTCTCCGGCAGCCACCAGGACGCCATCAACAAGGGGCTGGACGCGATGAAGGCGGCCGCTGACGCGTCCGACTCCGACGTCGGCGACATCACCTGGGAGGTGCCCTACCTGCCCATCGATCCCAAGGATGTGGGCCGCACCTACGAGGCCGTCATCCGGGTCAATTCGCAGTCGGGCAAGGGCGGGGTCGCCTACATCATGAAGACCGATCACGGTCTGGTGCTGCCGCGACGGCTGCAGATCGAGTTCTCGCAGGCCGTCCAGCAGATCACCGACGGTGAGGGCGGCGAGGTCACCCCGAAGGAGATGTGGGACGTCTTCGCCGAGGAGTACCTGAACCCGGTGCATCCGCTGGAGCGGATGCGGCAGAAGGTGACCGCGGCCGAGACTGATTCCGGTACCGACGCGATCACCGCGGTGGTCAAGATCGAGGGGGTCGAACAGGAGATCGCAGGTACCGGCAACGGCCCGCTCGCGGCCTTCATCGATGCGCTGACCACCATCGATTACGACGTCCGGGTGCTGGACTACTCCGAGCACGCGATGTCGGCCGGTGACGACGCCCAGGCCGCCGCCTATGTGGAGTGCGCGATCGGCGACCAGGTGGTGTGGGGAGTCGGCATCGCGACCTCGATTACGACCGCCTCACTGCGTGCGGTCGTCTCCGCGGTCAACCGCGCACTGCGGTAGTCCGGACAGCTGTTTCGCCCGCCTACCGCCGATCCGGCGGTGGGCGGTTCGGTATCGCGACAGCGGTGCGCGACCGCACGCTGCTGACGGGGTGGCCGTGGCTCGCGCGACCGGGCCCGTATACCGCCAGCGTGCTAGCGTTGTGACGCATTGGCCGCGAGCTTCTCTGCCCGACCTGATTCCGAGCAGATGGGGGAAACGTGACGAACGACAACTCCGCTTCACTGCCGTGGTTGCACGGACAGGGATCTGGCGAATCCGCTGGTGAACAGCATCATTCGAGCTCGTCCCCGGAGGACGCGGAGAATGAATCGGTAGCCGGTTCCGATTCGGCCGCCGCCGGTGAGGAGACCCAGCACGCCGCCTCCGGAATCCTTCCTCCGGTGCCGGACGGCATCGAGCAGGCCGGTATCGAGCAAACCAGTTTCGCGCCGCCCGGGCCGGCGCCGGACGCGGGCGGATTCGCCCCGCCCGGCGCCACCCACCATCCCGGCTATCCGCCGGCGGAGGGCTTTCCGGGGGCACCGTTCGATCCCTACAGTCCGCCTCCGGGTGGGCCCGGTCAGTACCCGTCCGTACCACAGGCCAGTTTCGCCCCGCCGGAGCCGGACGGGCCGCCGCACGGTTTCGGCGAGTTCGGCCAGAACTCGCCATACGGTGAGAATCGCCAGCAGATCGGCGCCGACGGTATGGTGCGCCGAGTATTCGGTGAGGGGCAGGACGCACCGGAGCAGTCTGTCGAGCATCAGCCCGAATCGTCCGACTCGTCCGAGGCCACGCAGGTCGGTGGGGCCGGTTGGTCGCCGCAGCCGCACCGGTTCTCGCAGCCGCATCCGGTGCAGCAGTCGCAGCCCGATTACCCGGTGCAGCAGCAGTCGCCCCCCATGCGCGAGCCGCAGTCGCCCCCGATGCACGAGCAGCAGCAGGTGCCTCCGGTGTACGAGCAGCAGCAGTATCAGCAACAGCTGCCGCAGCCCGGGCCGTCGACCGGTCAATGGCCGCCGCCGCAGTACCAGCCGCCGCAACCGCCGCAACCGCAGCAGTTCCAGGGGCAGCCGCCGGTATATCAGGGGCAGTCGGGGCCGGGATATTCGGCCGGTGCGGCCGACAATCTGAATCTGCTCAGGCGCACCCGCCGGTCACCGCGCAGCGGATGGCGCCGGGCGGTGCACAAGATCTCCGGCGGTGCCATCAATCCGGGCGAGAGCTCGGCGGACGTGATGTACCGGGAACTCATCGACCGGGTACAGCAGCCGGTACGCGGGGACTACCGGATCGCGATCCTGTCGCTCAAGGGTGGTGTCGGCAAGACCACGACCACGGTCGGCCTGGGCTCGACCTTCGCCTCGATCCGCGGCGACCGGGTCATCGCGATCGACGCCAACCCGGACCTGGGCACGCTGGCGCATCGGGTGCCGCGGCAGACCCGGTCTACGGTGCGAAATCTGCTCGAGGACAAGCATATCGGCCGGTATTCGGATGTGCGGGCGCATACCTCTCAGGCCCCGAGCCGTCTGGAAGTGCTTGCCAGCGAACAGGATCCGGCGGTGTCGGAGGCCTTCAGCGAGGAGGACTACCGGCGCGCCATCGGAATTCTGCAGCAGTTCTACAACATCATCCTGACCGACTGCGGTACCGGCCTGATGCATTCGGCGATGTCCGGCGTGCTGGATATGGCGAGTTCGCTGATTCTGGTCACCTCGCCGGCCATCGACGGCGCCCGCAGTGCCTCGGCGACCCTCGACTGGCTCGAGCACCACGGCTACAGCAAGTTGGTGGAACGGACCGTCGTGGTGGTCAATGCCTCCCGCCGCGGCGCCTCCACCGTCGACCTGGATCAGCTGCGCAAACTGTTCCTCGACCGCACCCGGGCGGTGCAGGTGGTGCCCTTCGACGACCATCTGGCCGAGGGTGCGGAAATCGATCTGGAACTCGTCGGCAAACCCACCAAACGGGCGCTGCTGGAATTGGCGGCGATGGTCGCCGACGACTTCGGCTACCAGGTGCAGCAGCCGCCGTTCCCCGGCCCGCAGACCCAGTATTCGGGCTCGTCGGGGCACTATGGGCAGCAGCCGGGCCCGTATCAGCAGGGCTACTGACCAGCTGGAAACCGTACCCGGGAGTGAGTGGTCGGTTCCGCCCGCATACAGTGGCGGCGCTGTGTGGGAGGTGCTGATCGATGGCAGAAGAATCCGCGGCCGTATCGCGAAGAACGATGCTGCGCGGGGCGGTCGGCGCGGGGCTGGTGACCGCGGGCTCGATGCTGCGGCCCACTCCTGCGAAGGCCGATTCCGGCGGGCAGCGGGTAGCGGTATTCGGCGGCGGCGTCGCGGGACTGACCGCCGCTCACGAATTGGCCGAGCGCGGCTTCGCGGTCACCGTCTACGAACGCCGGGCGCTCGGCGGTAAGGCCCGAAGTATCGCGGTGCCGGGCACCGGGCGCGGCGGTCGCCCGGATCTGCCCGGTGAGCACGGATTTCGTTTCTTTCCCGGCTTCTATCAGAACATCCCCGACGTCATGCGGCGAATTCCGTTCCCGGGCAATGCCAATGGTGTGTGGAACAATCTGGTTCCCGCGGTCGAGGGCCGCTTCTCCCGGGCCGGCGCGGACGACACCATCATCCCGATGGGCCGGGCCGGGAAGCCGTGGTCGACGCCGGAGGACTTCCGGCAGACCGTAGCCTCGGCGATCGCCACCGCCGGCCGCATGCCGATGACCGACGCCCTGCATTTCGCCAACCGACTGCTGGTCTTCGACACCAGTTGCGATGCCCGGCGATTCGGCCAGTGGGAGAACCTCGCGTGGCGGGATTTCATCGGAGCCTCGAGCCGCTCGCGCGAATTTCGGACGATCATGTCCCGCACCCTGACCACCCTGCTGGTGGCGGCCAAGGACGATCACGCCAGCACCCGCACCATCGGCACGATGGGCGAGCAGTTCCTGGGCAATCCACTCGAGATCGGCAACGACGGCCCGCTGGACCGCGTGTTGAACGGCCCCACCAACCAGGCCTGGATCGATCCGTGGGTGGCCCATCTACGCGATCTGGGGGTGCGTTTCGAAACCGCCGAACTGAGCCGGCTCGAGGTGCGCGATCGGCGTATCTCGCGGGCCTGGACCGGTGCCGGTCCGGTGACCGCGGACCACTACGTGCTGGCCGTCCCGGTGGAGGTGGCCCGCCGGCTCTGGACTCCCGAAATGCTGGCCCTGCGCCCGGAACTGTCGGCGACGAACCGGCTGGTGGTCAATCAGATGTCGGGGATACAGTTCTATCTGCGCAGGCCCACCTCGATCGCGCGCGGGCATACCGCCTACGTCGATTCACCGTGGTCGCTGACATCCATCGCGCAGAACCAATTCTGGTCCCGCACGAGGCTTTCCGAATTCGGCGACGGAACCGTCGCCGATTGCCTGTCGGTGGACGTCTCGGACTGGAACACCCCCGGAATCCGGTACGGGAAACCGGCGGTGGAATGTACCCACGACGAAATCGCCCGGGAGGTGTGGGCGCAACTGTGCGCACACCTCGAGGGCGATGAGGCGCCCCGCGAGGCGGATCTGGTGTCCTGGTTCCTGGACCCGGGTGTGGCCTGGGACGCTGCCCGGCGCCGCAACACCAACGCCGACCCGCTGCTGATCAATACCGTGGGTTCGTGGTCCGCGCGCCCCGAATCGCACGGTGGGATCGAGAATCTGTTCCTGGCCGGCGACTACGTGCGCACCACCATCGACCTGGCGACTATGGAGGGTGCCTGCGAATCGGCCCGCTCGGCGGTGAACGCACTGCTGGAGGTCACCGGCTCGGGCGCCCCGCGCTGCCGCGCGTTCGCGCTGTACCGGGAGCCGATGCTGGAACCGCTGCGCCGGGCCGACGCCGCCCGGTACGCCGCCGGGCAGCCCAATCTCTTCGAGGGGGCCGGGTAGTCGCCGGGCCATCTCACATCGGCCGCCCGCGCGCGATGCCACGGCCCCCAATACACTCGCGTGGTGGCAGACATTTCGGTGCGAGGGCGGCTGGCGCTACGTGCGGCGGCTGCGGCGTCGTGGGCCTCACAGCGGGCCGGACGCGGTAAGGGATCGATGATCGGCGGGTTGATCGCGCTGCGCATCGCCCCGGACATCATGCCCCAGCTGGGCCGGGGCCGGCGCACGGTGCTGATCACCGGCACCAACGGCAAGTCGACGACGACCCGCATGACCACGGCCGCACTGGCCGAACTGGGCCGGGTGGTGACCCAGGCCGACGGCGCGAATATGGATGCCGGCATCGTCGCCGCGCTGAGCACCGACGGCACCGCACCGCTGGCCGCCATCGAGGTCGACGAACTGCACCTGCCGCATGTCGCCGATGCGCTGGAACCGGCCGCGGTAGTGCTGTTGAATCTGAGCCGAGACCAACTCGACCGGGTCGGCGAGATCAATATGATCGAGCGCAAACTGCGCGAGGGGATGGCCCGCCACCCCGGCGCCGTGCTGGTCGCCAATTGCGATGACGTGCTGATCACCTCGATCGCCTACGACCACCCCAATGTGGTGTGGGTGTCGGCCGGCGGCGGCTGGGCGGCCGATGCCACCAGCTGCCCGCGTAGCGGTGAGCCGATCGTGTGGGAGGGCGCGCACTGGCGCAGTACCGGCGCCGACTTCCAGCGCCCGGAACCGCAGTGGTGGGTGGACGCGGATTATCTGTGCGGTCCGGACGGAGTGAAACTGCCTCTGCGCCTCGCGCTTCCGGGCCGGGCCAACCGCGGTAACGCCGCCC
Source organism: Nocardia sp. (assembly GCA_017354515.1). GTDB lineage: Bacteria > Actinomycetota > Actinomycetes > Mycobacteriales > Mycobacteriaceae > Nocardia. The sequence continues at coordinate 9,234 of JAFMQT010000095.1, forward strand.
AGGCGGTGGCCGCCGCGGTGGCGCTGGGCGCGCATGCGGACACCGCGGTCGAGGCGGCCGGAACCGTGCGTGAGATCGCCGGCCGCTACCGTACGGTGCGCGTGGGCGAGCATTCGGCCCGGCTGCTGCTGGCCAAGAATCCGGCCGGCTGGCAGGAGGCGCTGTCGATGATCGACTCCGCCGCAACGGGTTTGGTGATAGCCGTGAACGGTCAGGTGCCGGACGGCGAGGATCTGTCCTGGCTGTGGGATGTGCGGTTCGAACATTTCGAGGGCACCCAGGTGGTGGCGGCGGGCGAGCGCGCCACCGATCTCGGCGTTCGCCTGACCTACGCCGGAGTGGAGCACACCACCGTCCCGAATCCGTTGGCGGCCATAACTTCCTGTCCCGCCGGACAGGTCGAGGTGCTGGCGAACTACACTGCGTTCCGGGATTTGAATCGCGATGTGGACCGGATCGGCGCGACCGAGCGACAGGATGGCCGCAAGTGAGTGAATCGACTGTTCGGATCGGGCTGGTGCTGCCCGATGTGATGGGAACCTACGGCGACGGCGGCAATGCCCTCGTACTGCGGCAGCGGCTGCGCATGCGGGGCCGGAATGCCGAGATCGTCGAGATCACGCTGAACGACCCGGTTCCCGAATCGCTGGATATCTACACCCTGGGTGGTGCGGAGGATTCGGCGCAGCGCCTGGCGACCCGGCATCTGACCCGCTATCCCGGTTTGCGGAACGCGGCCGCGAAAGGCGTCCCCGTGCTGGCGATCTGTGCGGCCATCCAGGTGCTGGGCACCTGGTACGAGACCTCGGGCGGGGAGCGGGTGGATGGCGTCGGGATGTTCGATGTGACCACCTCGCCGCAGCGGGTCCGCTCCATCGGTGAGGTCGCTTCCACGCCGGTCCTGGCCGGATTGACCCAGCCGCTCACCGGATTCGAGAACCATCGCGGCGGTACCACTCTGGGGCCGGACGCGTCGGGTCTGGGCCGGGTCACCAGGGGCGTCGGCAACGGTGTCGGCGACGGTCTCGAAGGTGTGGTGCAGGGATCGGTGCTGGGCACTTACATGCACGGGCCGGCACTGGCCCGCAATCCCGAACTGGCCGATCATCTGCTCATGCGGGCACTCGGCGTGGACGCACTCGAACCGCTCGAGCTTCCGGAGGTCGACCGGCTCCGCCGCGAACGTCTGCGTGCCTGATCACGTGATATAGCCGTAGCGTATGTAATCCGGTAACCCGGTTCGCCAATCCTGTTGTGGCGGCCGGTTTTCGGCGGTACTCTTCGCGCGGCCATGCGTGATGAGGAGGTGGCCGTTGCGTAGACGTGCCTTATTGCAAGCGACCGGTGTGATGGCGTTACTGGGCGCTACGGGTGCGGTACGTGGGAACGGCCCCGCTCACGCGGATCCGGTGTGGCATGAGCTCTTCCGGCAGTGGGTCCCGGAGATCTTCGCCCCGCTACCCGATCCTCCCGAGCACTCCCCGGCCATCGTGATCGGGTCCGGTTTCGGCGCGTCGGTAGCGGCGCTTCGGCTGGCACAGGCGGGGGTCGGCACCACTGTGCTGGAGCGAGGTTCGCACTGGCCCAACGATCCTCAGCGCGAAATCTTCACCGGCGACGATCTGCCCGACGGCCGCGGTTTCTGGCATCGCACGAGTTTCACCGGCGTGACCAAGGTTCCGATGAGTTTCGCCGACTTCGGCGGCGTCCTCGATGTCACCGAATTCAACGGGATCCAGGTGTGGCACGGCGCCGCGGTGGGCGGCGGTTCGGTGGTTTTCACCGGCTGCATGATCGCCCCGCAGCGCCGGCATTTCGATCAGATCTTCGGTGGCACAGTCAATTACGACGAGCTCGACCGCATCTACTATCCGCGGGTGCGCAAGATGCTGGGTCTGTCGCCGATGCCGGCCGATATCTACAATTCCAAGCCGTTCACCCATTCGCGCGCCTGGGATGACCAGGTGCGCAAGGCGGGCTACCGTCCTGTGCCCAGCGATTCGATCTTCAAATGGGACACTGTGCGTGCGGAACTGGCGGGCGCGAGCCGTGCCTCGGCCACCGCGGCGCGCAGTAATCTCGGCAATTCCAACGGCGCGAAATTCGACCTGAACCAGAACTATCTGAAGCAGGCCCGTGAGACCGGACACGCAAAGATTTTCGCTGGTCATCGGGTGGATTCCATTGGCCGCGACGGTAATCGCTACGTGGTCCGGGTCAGTAAACTCGCCCCGACCGGGATCGTGCTCGCCGCTCGGACCCTCACCTGCGACCGGTTGTTCCTGGGGGCCGGTTCGGTCGGCACCACCGAACTGCTGGTGCGCGCCCAGGCCACCGGCGCACTACCGCATCTGAACGAACATATCGGCGACGGCTGGGGTACGAACGGCGATGTGGTGCTGGCCCGCAGCCAGGCCACGCTGGCCGGGACGGGGCAGGGTGTGCCCAGTGCCAGCCGAATCTTCGACAACTCCGGTATGCCACTGTCGCTGGAGAGCTGGTACATCCCCGGCATCCCGGTGGATACCGGAGCCCTGGCCTCGCTGGGGCTCGTGATCGACCCGACCCGTGCCCGCATCACCTACGACGC
>JAFMQT010000711.1 GCA_017354515.1 Nocardia sp.
GGCGCTGGCGGCCGGAATCACCCGGGTCGCACCCGATACCGCTGTGCGCCGGGCCCCGGTGGCCGACGGCGGGGACGGTACCGTCGAGGCATTCGTCGCCGCCGGCTGGGAGTCGGTTTCGGCGGCGGCGGTCGGCCCGACCGGCCGGCCCGTGCGGGCCTGCTACGCGCGCCGAGGCGATACCGCCGTGATCGAATTGGCCGAGGTGGCGGGTTTGGTGAAACTGCCGGGCGGCAGGCTCGACCCGCTGGGTTCGGACACCTACGGCGTCGGCCTGCTGATCCGGCACGCACTGGACCGCGGGATCCGCGATATCGTGCTCGGCCTCGGCGGCAGCGCTTCCTCTGATGGCGGCGCCGGAATGCTGCGGGCCCTGGGCGCCCGGATCACCGATGCCGCGGGCGCCGAGGTCTCCCGGGGCGGTGCGGCGCTGGCCGCGGCCCGATCGGTGGATCTCACCGGTCTGCATCCGGCGCTCGCCGAGACGACGGTGTTGCTGGCGAGCGATGTGGACAACGCACTACTGGGACCCTCCGGCGCGGTCGCGGTCTTCGGTGGGCAGAAGGGGGCGGGTGCGCTCGAACGCGCCGAACTCGAAGCGGCACTGACCAATTGGGCCCGACTGATCGGCGGCGACGTGCACCGGCCCGGCGCCGGGGCGGCGGGCGGAACCGGATTCGCCGCACTGGCCGTCCTGGGCGCGCGGGTGCGGCCGGGCATCGAGGTCGTCCTCGAACTGATCGACTTCCCCGCCCTGCTGCGCGGCGCGGACCGGGTCATCACGGGGGAGGGGGCGATGGACGAACAAACTCTGCGGGGGAAGGCACCCGCCGGTGTCGCCGCGGCCGCGCGATCGTCCGCGATTCCGGTGCTGGCCGTGGCCGGACGCCTCGACCTGAGTCCGGACCGGCTGCGGGCCGCCGGATTCCTGCAGTGCTATGCGCTGACCGACCTGGAACCGGATCCGGATCGCTGTATCGCCGGCGCGGCCGGGCTGCTCGAGGAACTCGGCGCCCGCCTGGCCCGGGATCACTTGCGCTGAGCTCGGCACCGCCCGGTCGGTCATCGACGGTTCAACGGGTGCACAGGAATTCGACCGCCGCGGCGTACCCATGAATCCCCATTCCGGCGATCACCGCGGTGGCGATCGGCGAAATGTAGGAGTGATGCCGGAACTCCTCACGTGCGTGCACATTCGAGATGTGCACCTCGACGATCGGCACCTCCGGAATCACCAGCGCATCGCGCAATGCCACCGAGGTGTGCGTGAGACCGCCGGGATTGATCACGATCCCGGCCTCGGCCCCCCGCGCGGCGTGAATCCGATCGATCAGCGCCCCTTCGGAATTGGATTGGAAGGCCACGATCTCCCGGTCGAAGCGGGCGGCGGTCGCGCGGCACAGGGTCAGCACGTCGTCGAGGGTGTCCGCGCCGTACACCTCGGGTTGCCGGACGCCCAGCGCATTCAGATTCGGGCCGTTGAGCACGAGAATCGGTGCCATGGGCGAAACCCTAGTCAGGTCCGCCGGCGGCCGGGGCCGCCGGACCCGTCACAGCCCCCGCGGACCCTCGGCGCGCAGGCCCTCGACCT
>JAFMQT010000381.1 GCA_017354515.1 Nocardia sp.
GTTCACCGCGACGGAAGTTCAGTTCGGCCACCGAAGTCGGCCGACAGCGTAGTTGGGGGACCACGATGGCCGTATCCGGTGGAACCGATCGCCACCTGCGCCTGGGGTGGGTCACGATACCGAATCTGCTCGCCGCGCAGGCCCTGGGCCTGATCGTCGGACTGGTGGCATACGCGGTCCACGTACCGGCGTGGTATGCCGTCGGCGCCGGTGTGGTCGCGGGACTGATCCCGCTCATCCCGCTCGGCAAACACAGTGTGGCCAGCTGGATCGCGATCGGGTGGCACTACTCCCGCGGCGGCAAGACCTACGACCTCGGCGATACCGTGGACTTCCGCGGCCCCGACGGCCGCTCGCTCGGCCTGTATTGGGAGGGCAGCCGCGTCGTATCGGTGGTCGAGGTGCTGCCCCCGCGCGGCGGGCTGACCCGGATCGATCGCAATACCGTGCACGCCTCGCATCTGCTCCCGCTGCCCGAGCTGGCGCAGTGCCTGTGCCAGCACGACATCCTGCTGTCGGGAATCGATATCATCAGCCACGGGCATCGCAGCCGCTCGGGCACGCCGGCCGGGGCCATCTACGAATCGCTGCTGGGCCCGCTCCCGGCCACCGCGCACCGAACCGTATGGCTCGCCATCAGTTTCGACACCCTCTCCTGCCCGGCGGCCGCCGATCGCCGTGGCGGTGGCACCGACGGCGCCAGCCGTGCGGTCACCATCGCCACCCAGCGCATCGTCCGCGCGCTCGAGGACGCCGACTGCGCCTCCCGGCTGCTGACCGCACCCGAGATCCGCAAGGCGGTCTGGACCATCACCGCCGGCGTGGATCCGCGCGAACTCGAACAGCACTGGCGCGCGGTCGAGCTCGGCAACAGTGTGAATATCGGTGCGGCCGTCGACCCCAAACAGCTGGGCTCGGATCTGCTGGCGCAACTGTGGGTCGCTCCCTCCCGGGGCACCACGGTGGCCGTGCGGCTGCGTCCGGGAAACTCGGCGGACACCGTGAACATCGGTGCCGCATGGCGATTGACCACCCGGGAAATGCCGGAGAAGCCGCTCCGCAAGGGGATGATCTCCCTGAACGGCCGGCACCGTCGCAGCCTGATCGCGCACCTGCCGATCGGCGTGCCCGGACTCGACGATACCGTTCCGACGTACCAATACCCGATCGATCTGATGGACATGCTGCATCTGCCGTCCTCGGGTTGCGGTCAGCTGATCGGTTCCGACGACGAGGGCAACGGCGTCGCGATTCGCCTTATCGGACAGGGTATTTCGACTGTCCAGGTGGCCGGCGAGCTCTATCTGGCGCAGCAACTGGTATTCCGCGCGCTGGCCGTCGGGGAACGCATCCTGGTCCGCACCGATCGGCCCGAGGCGTGGGAACAGCTGGTCACCACGATCGGCAATCCCGAACGCCTGACCGTCGCGACCGACGCCCACCAGGGCGATGCCGAGTTCACCGCGGCGGTGGTCGACGGCGTGCTGGCGCCGCAGCCGCACGCGGGTGTGACCACGATCTACGTCGGGGCCGACCCGGGCGCCTCACCTGCCGGGCGACCGGATCTGGCGATTTACCAGCCGGGCGCGATCGGCAACCGCGTGGTGCTGCGAACCGGGACGACCGAGGTCGATCTGACCCTGGTATCGATTCCGCGGGAGAGCACGTATATCGGTAGTCCGCGCACGGGCCGGCCCATGCAACAGCAGCAAACTCCGCCGCAGCGTCAACGAGTTCCGCAGCGCCGGCGGTGATTTCGACCGGCCCTCACGCCGGATAGGGATCGGCCGCTCGCGCCGCCCGCAAATGCCGTGCCCACCAAGCCCATTGGCGCAGCAGCCGTTCGGCGGCATCGACCGCGGCCGTGTCCACCGTGTTCCCGGCGGCGTCGAATTGGTGTTTGGCCTGGTGAAAACTGACGGTTTCGCGGATGGAGACCATATGGATCTCCGCGGCCACCTGCCGCAACTGTTCGATGGCCCGCAGCCCGCCGGACAGTCCGCCGTACCCGACGAACCCGATGGGTTTGGCGCGCCACTCGTACTTGACACTGTCGAGCGCGGTTTTCAGCGCACCGGGATATCCGTGGTTGTATTCCGGAGTGATCACGATGCAGCCGTCGGCCGCCGCGATCCGCTGCCGAAACTCCTCCACCTGCGCGTTCATCGTGAGATCGACGGGTAGCGGGGTATGCGCCAGGTCGATCACGCCGATATCGAATGCCGGGTCGGCGCGGGCGGTGCGCAGAAACCAGTCGGCCACCACCGGTGCGAACCGTTCTGGCCGCACACTGGCGATCAGCACCTCGAGCCGCAGCGGATCAGTCATATCCGGACAGCCTAATGGGACGGGCCCGCAGGAGGTAGCGCAGCGTCACCACGAAGGGCACCCCATCAGGCTGCCGACCAACACAGCCTAATGGGACGGGCCCGCAGGAGGTAGCGCAGCGTCACCACGAAGGGCACCCCATCAGGCTGGCGACCGACACAGCCCTAGTCAGCCCCACCGAGTCGGTTCGGCTCAGGGCAGTTCGAACGGGAGCCGCACGCCGTCGTGGACCCGGCAGTGCGCGCAGGTGTCCTCACCGTCGATCGCGGCGACCGCGCGCCGGACCAACTCCTTGAACGGCACCAGATTCCGCTCGAATTCGGCGAATACGGCGGCGGCGCTGACTCCCTCACCGGCTTCCAGTCCGGCATCGAGATCGGTCACCATAGCGATCGCGGCATAGCACATTTCGAGTTCGCGAGCCAGGACGGCCTCGGGATATCCGGTCATATTGACCAATTCCCAGCCCTGAGCGGCGAACCAGCGGCTCTCCGCGCGGGTGGAGAAGCGCGGACCCTGCACCACCACCATCGTCGCGGCATCCCGCATGGTCAGTTCCGGAACCGCGGAAGCCGTTGCCGCGGCACGCAATTCATCACAGTAGGGATCGGCGAACGAGACGTGGATGCCGCCCTGATCGAAATAGGTCTGCGCCCGTCCGGAGGTCCGGTCCACCAGTTGGTCCGGGACCGCGACGGTTCCCGGACCCCAGTCGGCGCGCAGACTGCCCACCGCGCACGGGGCCAGCACGCGCCGCACCCCGATCGATCGCAACGCCCACAGGTTCGCCTGGTACGGCACCGTGTGCGGCGAGTATTCGTGGCTGCGGCCGTGCCGCGGCAGGAACGCCACCAGGCGCCCCTGGACCTCACCGACCGTGATCGGCGCACTGGGCGCACCGTAGGGCGTGTCCACCTGGAGGGACCGCGCATCGGCGCCGAAGAAGTCATAGAAGCCGCTGCCGCCGATAATGGCCAGCGCGGGACCCGAATCCGAACTCATGCCGCCGATTCTCGCGCACGACGCGCCGCCGCGTGCACGCACCCGGGACGGCTACCCTGAAGGCACCGCACTCGATGCTGTACCCTCGGGGGGTATCAATTTTTCCGGGGCGGGACAGTCAGCGATCAGGGCGGGAGCGAGGAACAGCCGGTGAGCGAGGACCAGATCACGACGGCCCAGCACGAGGCCGGCCACGGCGATCGGACCGACGGGGTCGATCCCGCCGGCGCGGACGACTACACCGGGCACGGCTACATCACCGCCAAGGACGATTACCTCAAGCGGTTGCGGCGGATCGAGGGCCAGGCGCGTGGGCTGCAGCGCATGGTCGAGGACGAGAAGTACTGCATCGATATCCTGACCCAGGTCGCGGCCATGACCAAGGCGCTGCAGGCGGTGGCGGTGGGCCTGCTGGAAGACCATCTGAGCCACTGCGTGGTCGACGCCGCGCTGCAGGGCGGACCGCAGGGCGAGGCCAAGATCAAAGAGGCGACCGAGGCCATCGCCCGGCTGGTCCGTTCCTGAGGATTTACACCCGAGCGTGCAATGCGGGCGCCAACGCCCGCAGCACCGCCGCCTCGTCCTTATCGGTGACCTGGATGGCGACCTGATCGCCGCCGGCCCGCAGATGTTCGACCAGTGCGTCGGCGATCTGCTCGGTGGTGCCGTGGTACGCCAGTGCGTCGATCAGGGCATCACTACCGGGCGGGGTCACATCGTCGTCGGTGAAGCCGAGGCGGCGCAGGTTCGACACGTAGTTGCGCAGGTTCAGATAGAACTCGGTGCGCGGCCGGGCCGTGCGACGGGCCTCGGCCGGATCGGTGTTGAAAGCGATCTTGTGCTCGGGCACGAGCAGGGCGTCCTCGCCGACGATCTCGCGCGCCTGACGGGTGTGCTCGGGGGTCACCAGATACGGCAGCGCCCCCGCGGACCGCTCGGCCGACAGTTTCAGTACTCGCGGCCCGAGCGCGGCCAGCGCCAGTTGCCGCTTCGGCACATCATTGGCATCGAGCACATCGGCGTATTCGACCAGCGCCTCATACGGTTTCCGGAAGTCGGTGTCATGTTCGGGATGGCCCACGCCGTACCCGAGGATGAACCGCCCCGGATATTTCTGGTCGATCCGATGGAACGATTCGGCCACCCGCGCGGCCGGAGCGCTCCAGATATTGACGATGCTGGTCCCCACCGTCAGCGTGTCGGTCTCGGACAGCAGCCGCTCCACCTCCGGCAGCTCCGCGGGCGGCGATCCGCCCAGCCAGAGGGTGCTGTAGCCGAGCTCCTCGAGCTCGCGCGCCTGACCGGGCTCGAACCCCCGGTAGTACCGCCAGACCCCGAATTTCCCGATATCCCTGATTCCCGCAGTCATAGTCGGTCCGAACCGCGTTGCACGGCCAGGTATTCCACTCCGGCGGCAACCGGCCGGATGTGAACCGGTGTCAGTCTCCGCAGTCAGTCTCCGCAGCATCCGTCGGAACCGGGCACGGTGCGCAGTTCGCGGGTTTGGGCATTGCGGGCGGCCAGATCGGCCTCGTTC
>JAFMQT010000096.1:0-8611 GCA_017354515.1 Nocardia sp.
CCTGGTTGCCGAGCAGCCGCGGGGTCAGTCTCGCCGCCGCGCCCAGTCCCCGTACGCCCGCGGTCAGCAATTGCCCGACCATCACCGGAAGTTCCCAGTGCGCGTACAGCCGGGCGATCCGCCACTGGTCGCCTGCGGCTTCCAGGTCGTAGCGCAGATGCATCGGAACCCGCAGCGTCACACCGGTGGACATGGTGATCTCGATGGCCAGGTCGCGGTAGACCGTCGAGCCGCACACCACATCGTGATCGACGCGGAAGACGATCGTGTTGGGCCCGATGAAGGTGTCGTAGAAGCGTTCGATCGCGGACCGGCCGATATGCGGAGCCGAGCCGACCGGATCCTCGACCTGCCCCTGCGGCGCGAACAATTCCACCCAGGCCCGCCGGTCGTGCACCGCCACCGCCTGTGGCGATCGTTCCACCGTGGCGAGTAATCGCGCGGCGTGCGCATTCGCGGACATCGTTCCTCCCGGCCGTTCGGTTCGCCTTCAATCTATAACGTGTTCCAGTCCGACATGCCGGGTACGGTTGGGCGATGGAGGCCGGACGACCCAGCAGAACCGCGTTGGCCACCGCGTGGGCGCGCGCTTTTCACCAACTCGCCGACGAACCGCGCATCTTCGTCGATCCGCTCGCGGTGCCGCTGCTCGGGGAGAAGACGGTCGGCGACAATCGGTTCTATCGGGATATGGATCCCGCGCACGTACGGCGGCTACGCCTATTCCTGGCCGCACGCGCGCGATTCGCCGAGGACACCGTCACCGGGGAGATCGCCGCAGGAACCCGCCAGGTGGTCATCCTGGGCGCCGGATTGGACACCAGCGCCTACCGCAACACCGATGGGCGGGTGCGCTTCTTCGAAGTCGACCACCCCGCCACCCAGCGATGGAAACGACATCGCCTGTCCGAGGCGGCGATCGCGATCCCCCCTTCGGTCACCTTCGTGCCGATGGATTTCACGCGGCAGTCGTTGGCCACGGAATTAGCGGCCGCGGGCCTGGATCGCGGCGCACCGACGGTATTCATCTGGCTGGGAGTGTCGGTCTACCTCGAACCGGAGGCCGTCACCGAGACACTGCGTTATCTGGGCGCCGGCGATTCGGTGGTGGTATTCGACTACTCCAATCCCCCACCCGCCCGATCCGAACCGGACGGACTCGATCGGGCGCAGGCCCATCGCGACCGCGCGAGCCGCGTCGCCGCGGCCGGGGAGCCGTGGCTGAGTTACTTCACCGCCGATCAGATGCGTGCGGAATTGGAATCAGCCGGATTCTCCGACATCCACGATCAGCCCGCCTCGAATGTCGTGCGCGGTTATATCGGCGCCCCGCCCGCTGATCCGTCGATTTCCGGAGCGCATCTGGTTCGGGCGCGAACCCTCGGTGCCAGCCGGTAACTGGGGAGTCATTCCTCACATTCACAAACCTGAGTTCCCACGCGCGGTACGAGTACGCGACAATAGCAGCAAGTATGTAAGATGCATTCTATATGCATGATGCACTATCTGGTGCCGGCTGCCGCACTGCTGGGCACCACGGAGACGACTAGGAGTTCTGGGGCGTGAACCGTCAACAATCGCCCGCGCGGCCGAGCGCGGTGCTGGGAGTGCTGGCCTTCGCCGGCATCGTCGCGTCACTGACGCAGACGTTGGTGGTGCCGCTGCTGGGCCAGCTACCGCAGATCCTGCACACCAGCGCCTCCAACGCCACCTGGGTGGTCACCGCATCGCTGCTGGCCGCGGCCGTCACCACGCCGGTCTCCGGACGTCTGGGCGATATGTACGGAAAGCGGCAGGTCCTGCTGGTTTCCACGATTCCGCTGCTGGCGGGGTCGATCCTGTGCGCGGTGTCCTCATCGCTGTGGCCGATGATCATCGGACGCGCGCTGCAGGGGATGGCGTCGGGCATCATCCCGGTCGGTATCGCCGCGCTGCGTGATCTGCTGCCGCCCAAGAAACTCGGCTCCGGGATCGCGCTGATCAGTTCCTCACTGGGCATCGGTGGTGCGCTGGGCCTTCCGATCGCCGCCGCGATCATTCAGCATTCGAATTGGCGGGTGCTGTTCTGGGTGGTCACCGCCCTGGCCGTGGTGGTCTTCACGCTGATCTTCTTCTTCATACCCGCCACCGCCCCGACCGGTAAGGCGGGCCGGTTCGACGCACCGGGTGCGCTCGGACTGGGGACCGGCCTGATCTGCCTGTTGCTGGCGGTGTCCAAGGGGGCGAGCTGGGGCTGGGGCAGCGGGCTGACGATCGGCCTGTTCATCGCCGCGGCCGTGGTCCTGCTGGTGTGGGGCTGGTGGGAGCTGTCCAGCAAGGCGCCGCTGGTCGATCTGCGGGTGACCGCGCGGCCCCAGGTACTGCTGACCAATGCCGCCTCGATGGTGGTCGGCATGGCGATGTACGCGCAGTCGCTGGTCGTGCCGCAGCTGCTGCAGCTGCCGACGGTCACCGGATACGGACTGGGCCAGTCGATGATGGCGATGGGCCTGTGGATGGCCCCGGGCGGTCTGATGATGATGATCGTCTCCCCGATCAGCGCGCGACTGTCGGCTCGCAGCGGACCCAAGGTCACCTTGATCCTCGGTTGCGTCATCATCGCCGCCGGATACGCCGCGACACTGCCGCTGATGGGCACCACCTGGGGTCTGCTGGTGGCCAGCATCATCATGAACTCCGGTGTCGGACTCGGCTACGGCGCCATGCCGGCGCTGGTGATGTCGGCGGTGCCGGTCTCGGAAACCGCCGCCGCCAACAGTTTCAACACCCTGATGCGGTCGATCGGTACCTCGGTGGCGGCCGCCATCGTCGGTGCCGTGCTGGCACAGATGACCACGACCCTCGCCGGTCACACCATCGCCAGCGAGAACGGTTTCCGGGTTTCGCTGCTGATCGGCTGCGGTGTCGCCGTGGCGGGTGCGCTGATCGCGTCGTTCATCCCGAAGCGCCGCCCGGCGGCCGAGCAGGCACCGGAGGCGGTGGAGCTGGAAACCGAACTCGCCGAACTCGATTCGGCCTCGGCCGCGGCCGCGGTACCGCTCAGCGCGCAGGCGGGCAGCACCGCACTCGCCGCCCAACCGGCCACCTCGGGACCGGTCGTATTCGGCCGGGTGCACGACAGCCGGGGCGCCGCCCTGCCCGACGCCATCCTGACCCTGATCTCCCTCACCGGACGTCAGCTCGGCCGCGCACATACCGCCGCGGACGGCTACTTCGAGCTCAATGCCCCCGAGCCGGGTTCGTATGTGCTGATCGCCTCGATCGACGGCCGCCGCCCGGACGCCTCGACCGTGACCGTCGGCGACTTTCCGGTCCCGTGCGATGTGGCCCTGACCACCATGTCCGGTCTGACCGGCCGGGTGGCCGGCCACGACGACCGCGGCCCGATCGAGGGGGCGTGGATCTCGGCGGTGGACGCCCGCGGTGAGGTGCTTGCCTCGGCCGCCTCCGACACCACCGGCGCGTTCGGACTGACCGAACTCCCCGAAGGCGACGTCACGCTCGCGGTCAGCGCCGCGGGGTTCCAGCCGTCGGCCATTCCGGCGCGGGTGGCCGCTGCCGATACGCCGCCGGTGGAGGTCCTGCTGCGTCCGTGCACGAAGTTGCGTGGTGTGGTGCGCGGCCCGCAGGGACTGCCGCAGCGCGGTGCCCGCGTCACCCTGACCGACTGGGTCGGAAATGTGGTCGGCTCCACGGTCACCGGCGAGGACGGCAGTTATCTGTTCACCGATCTGCACGAAGGCGACTACGCGATCGTGGCCAGCGGATATGCCCCGGTCACCGCCCCGCTCGTCCTCCGCGGTGACGCCCCGACGGTGAATATCGAACTGGGCCGGGACGATTCCGCCGAACCGGAATCGACTCCGGAGGGGGTTCACCCCGGCGAGGCACAACCGGCCGCCGAATACTCCGGCCACCGAGGCTGAGTCCAACCGGCTTCGACAAGAGCCCCGAATCTCCCGGTCACGCCGGGGGATTCGGGGCTCTTGTCGTACCGACGGCACCACCGCGATGCCGTTCCGGCGTGTATTCGCGGTGCCCCACACGGCGTGATGTCGACCACACAGCGGTAACCGAGGGAATCCCCCGGGCGACATAATAGTTAGCAATGGTAACGGCTTCACCGATGTGACGAAGCCGAGGACGCACCGATCGCGAGCCGCGCAACCTGATCGGACGTCATCGCACTACCCGTGCCGGTCTGGACGAATTCCACTACGGTGCGGCGCTTTTCGACACCGACACTGACCCGCCCGAACCCGTGCTCCGACGCGGACCACGCCGGGACGACCGCGAAATGACGCGGCGGACCGGTTGTCCCACACTCGGTCGACACCCTCGAGGTTCGCGCGCGTCGTGGTCGAACGCGCCCTCCCCGGTGATCGCCGGAACCGGTATGTGCCCAGTTCACAGCTCGCCGGATGGAGATCACCCATGACGACGACCCATTTCGCCACCGCCCCGACCGGGCCGAATCGACTGCTGGCCGCCGCCACCCCGGATCTGGATGCGCATCAGCGCAGCTACGGCCCGCGTCCGCCGGTCACCGAGCCCTCCGCGTTCATCGCCGCGGTCGCCGCAGCCGGGCTCCGCGACGCGAACGGATTTCCGGTCCACCGCACGATATCGCCGGTCGCCGGTGGCCGGCGGGCGGTCGTGGTCGCCGACGGTGGCGAATCCGAACCGTACAGCCGCAATAGTTCGGTGCTGCTGGGGCGGTCTCCGCATCTGGTCCTGGACGGTCTGTCCGCCGCCACCGCCGCGGTCAAGGCTCGCGAATGTCACCTCTACGCACCACCGCCGCTGGTCGAACTCCTGCGCGAGGCCGTACTCGAACGCCGCGCCAGCGGTTACGACTGCCGGCCGATCGCGGTCAGCACGGCCGGGCAAACGGCGTCGACCGACGCCCCCGCCGCCGCACCCCGGGCCCGCGACCGGGTGGTCGGTTCCTCCAGCGTCGGACTTCGCAAGCGCCCCACCCTGATTCAGTCCCCGGAGACTTTCGCACAGCTGGCCTTGATCGAGCGCTTCGGCGCGGAATGGTTCCGCGCGGTCGGCACCGCCGACGAACCGGGAACCACCCTGCTCACACTCTCGGGAGAGCACGAGCCGACGGTGGCGGAGGTCGAATTCGGTACCCGCCTGGCCGATCTCATCGACGCCGGCTACCACACCGATCCGGCCCGGATCCGCGCGGTCCTGCTCGGCGGCTGCCACGGCACCTGGATCCCGGGTTCCATGCTGACCTCGGCGACGCTGTCGAGCGCGGCGCTGCGACCCTTGAACGCCGACATCGGGCCCGGTGTGCTGAAAGTCCTCGGCCGCGGCGAATGCGGACTGCGCGCCACCGCCGACATCACCGCACTGGCCACCCGGACTCCGGGGCGCTGCTGCCGGCGGCTCGAAGCGGCCGATCCTCGGCAAACCTCTTCCCTCCCCGGCGATCTCGCCCCGGCCACCGCATGCGACTGTGGCCGGATCACTCGCCTGCTGCGATCGGCGCTCGACACCTTCGGTGAGGACCTGCTGCTGCATCGGCGCGGCACCTGCGAGGCGCGCGGGAACCTCCCCGATTCCCGCGCCTGAACACAACCGGCCGGTCAACTGCCGAGGTAGGTGACTATGCCGCCGATCAGTGCGGCCAGGGCGTCATCGAGGTCGCCGTAGGTGCCGAGCGTGCGCTCGGAGGTGATGCCGCGCATGGCGGCCGGAATCAGCGCCGCCACCTGGCGCACCTTCCGGGGATCGAGTCCGAGGTCGGCGAAGGCGCGAGCACACGCCTGATCCCAGTTGGGTTTCCAGGAGGCCAATTCGGCGGCGGTGCGCGGATATTCGCGCTCGAGTTCGGCGTGGTCACGCGGCAGTGCCGCGCGCAGGGTCTCGATGGCCAGCGATTCCGGGCGGCGAAGCCCCGCCGCCATGGTGTGGATCAGCGCGCTCACCCGTTCCTCCAGCGTGCCACCGGGTTTCAGACCGGCCGGTAGGTCGCCACGCTTATCGGCCGTGCGGCGCAGCACCGCCGCCCACAGTCCGTCGATATCACCGAACTGATACTTGACCACCCCCCAGGTCGCGCCGATATCGCGGGCGATGCGGTTACCCGAGACCGCTGCGGGATCCCCAGTGGCCAGTGAGGCGATGGCCGCCTCGAGCATGCTCTCCCGGGACTGGATACCGCGTCGGTTCGCGCGCCGCCCGCCTACCGTCGCATCCGTCACGACGACCGATTCTAACCGCTATGACCTGCGCAATCCAGTTTCACACAGCCCTCTTGTAATCTTTCGTAGACGGTTCTACGGTTATTGGCAGCGGGTGATCGGCGCCACAGCCGTACACCGGCCGGATCACCCTGTGAGCCTGGAGGAGCGAGATGGCGAGAACACCCCTGTCGATGGTGCCGACGGGCTGGTTCCAGGTGGCCTGGTGTTCGGAGATCGCGGCCGGGGCCGTGCACAAGATGACCTACTTCGGCCGCGAACTGGTGGCCTGGCGATCGGCATCGGGCGCGGTGTCGGTATTCGATGCCTACTGCGAACATCTCGGCGCCCATCTGGGATACGGCGGACGCGTCGAGGGCGAGAATCTGATCTGCCCCTTCCACGGCTGGGAGTGGGACCGCGAGGGCCGCAACGTCTGCATCCCCTACGAGAAGCATCCGAACCGGGGACGGCGGATCCGCAGCTATCCGGTCATCGAACGCAATGAGGCCGTGTGGATCTGGTTCGATATCGACGGCCGCCCACCATATTTCGACATCCCGGATATCTTCGCCGCGTTCGACGACGGCAAGACCGCCGCCGACTACTATCCCCCGGTGCCCGCGGCCACCCTGTTCCGGCCGGGTCTGGAACTGCATCCGCAGTACGTCATGGAGAACGGTGTCGACGCCGCACATTTCAAATTCGTGCACAACACCCCGTTCGTTCCGGAGTTCACCCGGCACGATTTCTCCGGTCCGGTGTCCCATGTCGACTTCACGATCGCCTTCGACCAGGACGTGAGTCGCGACGAGGTCGCCAGCGGTGTCGAATCCATCAACGCGGGCCTGGGCTGCTCGGTAACCAAGAGCTGGGGCATGGTCGACAACCGCACCATGCCGGCGGTGACCCCGGTCGACGATCGGACCTGCGATGTGCGGTTCACGGTGTGGATCGGCCGCAAACCCGGGGACGACCGGCCCGAGATCGGCCGCTACGGCACAACCATGGCCGATTTCGTCATCGACCAGTTCGCCGCCGATATCGAGATCTGGTCCCACCAGCGCTACAGCGATCCCCCGGCGCTCTCGCGCTCGGAATTCGACGGCTTCACAGCACTGCGGACCTGGGCGCGGCAGTTCTATCCGACCACCACCGCCCAGCACTGAACGTCATTACGACAGAGAGGCTCTCATGATGAGCACCGCTCCCGATAAGATCCGGGTCTTCCAGGTAGCGACCGGCAACCTCGGCACCGAGATGATCGGCCGCATCCGCGACCATCCGGATCTGGAGCTGATCGGCCTGCACTGCTACACGGCCGACAAGATCGGCCGAGACGCCGGGGAGATCGTCGGCATCGATCCCGTCGGGGTGCGGGCGACCGGCACCGTCGAGGAGATCATCGCCGCCAGGCCGGATGTGCTGACCTTTCACGGCGTCTTCCCCGACGAGGATCTCTACGTGCGGGTCCTCGAGGCCGGGATCGATATCGTCACCACCGCCGACTGGATCACCGGCTACCACCGCGACACCAACCATCCGCATCCATCCGGGCGCAAGGTCAGTGAGGTCATCCAATCGGCCTGCGAGCGCGGGCGATCCACCTTCTACGGCACCGGGATGAATCCGGGTCTGTGCCAGATCCTGGGCATCGTGCATTCGGCGGATGTGGCCGATATCGAGAACGTGACCGTCACCGAATCGGTGGACGTGTCCTGCCACCACTCGGTCGACACCTGGAAGGCGGTGGGTTACGGCCGCCCCGTGGACGATCCGAGCATCCCGGATTCGCTGCACAAGTACACCGCGGTCTTCGCCGATTCGGTCTATCTGATGGCCGATGCCTTCGGCCTGGAACTCGACGAGGTCACCTTCTCCTACGAACTCGGCGCCTGCACCCGGGATGTCGATCTGGGCTGGTACTTCCTGCCCAAGGGGTCGCTGGGCGCAAACTACATCAAATATCAGGGCATGGTCGACGGGGTGCCGCGAGTGGAGTCACATCTGGAGTGGCAGATGACTCCGCACACCGATCCGGCGTGGGATATCAAGGCCTGCTACATCACTCAGATCACCGGCGACCCGAGCATCTACAGCAAACATATGATCTTCCCGCCCAAGGGTTTCGATCTGTCGAATCCGGAGAATTTCGCCTCCATCGGCATGACCGTGACGGGCCTGCCCGCCCTCAACTCGATCCGCTCGGTGGTGGCGGCCCGGCCCGGCATCATCACCAGCGCCGATCTACCGTTGCGGAGTTTCGCGGGCCGCTTCAAAATCTGATCGGCCACCGAGTCCCCACCATCGCGGGCGGGGACGCGGATCGGGCGCCCTCAGCGGCCGGCGATACCGATGAGCCGGGAACGCAACCAGGACAGCGGGGTCTGGCCACCGCCGACGGAGTAATGCGG
>JAFMQT010000096.1:8621-11778 GCA_017354515.1 Nocardia sp.
GCGGATAGCTCTGGTGAACTCCGGATGCCATGAATCGATTGATCTGCGTCCGGCGCTGTTCGACTGCGCGCGAATTCATCTGATCGGCCATCAACCCCGGGCCGCCGGCGGCCATCGCGTCGTTCAGGACGCCGACCCCCTCCTGAACATAGCGTCCGAACTGGGCCGGATCGGGGTTGGAGACCTCGGCGGCCAGTCCGGCGATGCGACCCGCGAAATCGCCATTGGGCATGGTGCAGTACAGATCTCCGGGTGCGCAGAAGGTGTATGCCCGCGAGCTCAGCCAGCCGAAACCGCCCGGACGTGGCCCACCTGCGCCCATGCCCGGGACATACGGTCCCACCAGATTGTCGCCGGGGCCCCGGCGCGGGTCGGAGATCAGCCCCACCAGCGACACCCGCTCCGGGGAGACCACCCCCATCCCGCTGCCGATCTCGGCGGCGAGATCACCCGCGGCGTCGGCGCCTTGGCTGTATCCCAGGATCGCGAACCGGGTGCCCGGGCAGGCCCTGGCAATGCCGGCGAGCACGCCGCGCGCCTTACCGAACGCCTCGTTCTTGGACCGGCCGTAGACCTCGTGTTCCCACGGGAACGCGGTCGCGGTGTAGGCGATGTAATCGGTGTGCACCCGGCCGGGCAAACCGTCGGCAGCCGCGGCCAGAATTCCCTTGCGCGGCGCGGCATCCGAGGTTTCCCAGGTTCCGGGCACCGCCACCACCGATAGATCCGGGCACCCGGCGGGCGCGGCATCGGCGACCGGTGCGGCGAACCCGGCGGCTCCCCAGGACAGTGCGAGCGCACAGGCGACCGCGAAAGATCTCGAGCGTGAATGTGCGGACATGCCGACCCCCGATCCACCCGTCGGTGTCACTCGTCCCGACCGGGCCATCAAGAAATAGGAATATTGATTAACATACCCGCTTCGATGGGGGGTGAATCCTGTTTCGATCGATTATCTCAGAAAACCGCCGAATTTCGGCGCGACTTCCCAAATCACCATGACCACCCGGGAGTTCGCGCCGCGCCGAAAAGCCGACGACCCCGGCCGCGTCGATCCAGTACGGCCCGACCGTTACGGCGCGCCGCGCGAAAGTCGGGCGAGATCAGAATACTCAGTCACTTACGGGTTGGATGAGGGGTACCAGATACCTGCGGGCGAGATCGGCCAGGCAGGTCTCGTCGTCGAGATCGACGAGGCGACTGGGGATCGCCAGGAACGAGGCGCAGATCCGAACCATCAACTCCGCCACCATGTCCGCGTCGATCTCGGTGGAGACCTGACCGTCGCGCTGCTCGCGGCGCAGCCGGTCGGCGACGAACTCGCGCACCATGGCGACCGTGCGCCCCTGATCGCCGATCATCGAGCCGACGACGGTATCCGGTTCGGCGGTGAGCAATCCGCCGATGATGGGATTGCCCCGGATCGTTCGCAGCGAGCTCACGAAGCCCATGACCACCCGATCCGCGGCGGTCGGCGCATCGCGGATGTCGGCGCGGAACCGGTCGAAATAGCGGCGGTACTCACGCAGCACCACCTGATCGACCAGTTCGTCCTTGGTCGCGAACCGCCGGTAGACGGTGATCCGGGATACGTTGGCGCGCCTGGCCACATCGTCCACCGTCGAGCGCCGCACTCCCATCGCGCTGAACTGCTCGTAGGCCGCGTCCAGAACTCTGGACCGGATCTCGTCGCCGTCGCCGTCCTCGCCGTCGCCGTCGACCACGGCGGTATAGGCGCGCGCGAGCAGCGAGGCGGCGTCCGGCGCCTGCCCGGGGGCCATTGATTCGGGCTTCACTTCGTCCTCTCGTGGGAGCGACTACAGGAGTCTTCGACGGTCGAAATCTTGCCAACATCTTGTGATCGGAGACACGCTGTGGTCTCATCGAGATACACAGATACAGATATTGTATCCGAGTATCTGCTACTCAACGAAGAGGGCGTTGACATGGATGAACGCGGACTCAGCAGACGTGCTGCGTTACGAACCGGTTCCGGACTCGTGGGTGCGGCCGGTGCGATGACACTGATGGCCCGCACCGCGCGAGCCGAACCATGGACCTGGTCACCGGGCGGATCGGTCGCCGGCGCCGGCTACGGCAAGGACCCCATGCACATGTGGGATCCGGAAGCCGACCCGGTGCTGGCCGAGGTCCTCGACCACGAGGACGTTCCGGCGATCAATGCGCAACTGCGCACCTGGGTCCACAATGACCAGCCCATTCCCGGTGGGCTGCCGAAGAATTTGCGCGACTTCATGGAGTACGCGCGGCAACTGCCGACCTGGGCCGACAAGGGCAAGCTGGCGCAGGGCTTCGAATTCAACAAGAAGCGGGGCACCTATCTGGGCGTGCTCTACGCCTTCGCCAGCGGCATGATGTCCACCGTCATCCCGCACGAGGCGCTCGCTGTCTACTACTCGCGCGGCGGCTCGCATCTGAAGGATCGGATCGCCAAGACCGCGAAATTCGGATACGACATCGGTACGCCCAACGCCTACTCCCCCGGCGGCGAGATGGTCGTGACCTGCGTCAAGACCAGGATCATCCACGCATCGGTCCGGCATCTGCTGCCGCGGTCACCGGTGTGGCCACATGGTGTGGTGCCGATCAGTCAGGACGATCTGATGGTGACCTGGCACAGTCTGGCCACCACGATCATGCGCACCTTCCACAAGTGGAATGTGCAGATACCGCGGATCGAATCCGAGGGATATCTGCACACCTGGCAGGTGGCCGGACATCTGCTCGGCATCCGGGACGAATACATTCCGAATTCGTGGGAGCAGGCCGACAGTCAGGCCAAGCAGTCGCTGGATCCGATCCTGGCGCCCACCGAAGAAGGGGTGGACCTGGCTCACAAGCTGATGGACCTGGGCTTCGACATCGACCTGACGCTGCTCAGCAAGCCCATACTCGGCGCGTTCACCCGATTCATCCTGGGCGACCAGGTCGCCGACTGGTTGCGCATCGCCCGCGAACCGGTCTGGGATCCGCTACTGCGGTTCAGCTGGGGCCCGTTCGTGGCCGTGCGCGAAGGTGTCATGGGCGCGATTCCGCCGAGTGCGAACGCCACCTGGTTGTTCGACGAGTTCCTGCGGCAGTTCGTGCTCTGGTACATCTCCGAGTTGCGGATGCCGATCAGCATCGAGATTCCCCA
>JAFMQT010000382.1 GCA_017354515.1 Nocardia sp.
CGCCGAGCAACCACCGGCCCCGCCGAATCTGTCAGCGCCACCGCGTAACATCACCCCCGAAGTCGGAACCTCCGCCCGAGGATTTACACCGGACTTCGGACGCCACCGCCGCAACGGTGAGCCCGCTCAGCAACCATCCGCGCACCGTGCTCGGTCGGCGAATTCGGAGCTTCGACACGATCCTCGGTCTCATTTCGCCTGATCGATCCACTCGACGAGTTCGATGATCACGCCGTTCGGGTCGCGGACCTGGAACGCTCGCTCGCCCCAGTCCTCGTCGGTGAGCGGCATGGTGATGGTGACACCCGCGGCCTCGAGCCGGGCGAGTTCGGTCGCCGCGTCATCGACTACGAACGCGAGGATCACTCCACTGGCATGGATGTCGCGTTGGTCGGCCGGAAGAGTGGACAGGCCCCGGCGCAGGTACACCACGTTCATGCCCAGATCAGCGCGGGTCAGTGAGGCGAACCCGTCGGCCGACATCTCGACGCCGAAGCCGAAGTGGGTGGTCAGGAAGTCCACGGATGCGTCCACATCCGCGACGTTCAGCGAGACGGCAGCGGCATTCAGTTTCATTACAACTCCTCGAATTCAGTTCACCGTACATCGTACTACGTACATAGTACGACGTTCTTGATCGGCGAGAATGGCTTCATGGCGACAACGCGATCGAGCGCGGGCGACCCGGCCCGAACCCTGGGATTGCTGTGGCGCGACCCCTCGGCGGTGCCGCGCCGCGGCCCGGACCGTCGGCTCAGTGTCGACGCGGTGGTTCAGACCGCGATCGACATCGCCGACCGCGAGGGCCTGCGCGCCGTGACGATGCGGCGCGTGGCCACCGATCTCGGGGCGGGTGCCATGACCCTGTACACCTACGTGCCGAGCCGATCGGAGTTGCTCGATCTGATGCTCGATTCGGTCTACGCGGCGATCGAACGACGCCCCGCGACCGGAACGGGTTGGCGAGCGCGGGCCGAGGCGATCGCTGAGGAGAACAGGGACCTCTACCTGGCACACCCGTGGGTGTGCGAGGTCTCGACCCAGCGGCCTCCGCTCGGCCCCGGCCAGCTCGCGAAATACGAACACGAGCTCGCCGCATTCGACGGGATCGGTCTCACCGACGTCGAAATGGACGACTGCCTGACCTACCTGCTGACCTTCGTGCAGGCGTGGGCGCACAACACGATCGCCGCCCGCGATGCCCGCAACGACACCGGCATGACCGACGAGCAGTGGTGGGCGATAGCCGGTCCCGAGCTCGGTCGATACGTCGACCCCGCGAGCTTCCCCCTCGCCTCCCGCGTGGGCGAGGCAGCCGGCGCTGCACACAACAGTGCGCACGATCCGGACCACGCCTTCGAGTTCGGCCTTAGCCGTGTCCTAGCCGGCCTCGAGGTCATGATCACGGGAGATTGACCCGCGCCGCACTGGACGCGCTCCCACCCGAGAAGCACCCCTGACACTGCGCCTGCTCATAAGTGAGATCGAAGGCCAATAGCCGCAACGAGTTTGAGGCGCTCGACAGGGTTCGGCATTGCACCGGGTGCCCCGCAGGCCACAGCCAAATACAACATTTGTTCCCTGAATTGGGTACATTTGTTGTCGTGAATGATGCGCCACTAGCGCGGCTCGGCTCGATCGCGGAACAGCGGTGGGGATTGTTCACAACTGCTCAGGCCCGTGGTGCCGGTGTGGCTCGTAAGCAACTGACGCGGATGGCTGCTGCCGGTGCGATCGAGCGCATAGCCCACGGCGTATACCGGATGGCCGGTGCGCCACCGCGGGAACACGAAACGATCTACGCGACCTGGCTCGCGCTCGGCGGCGCGACATCCCCCCGCACCGGGTCCGGCGTGGCCCCGCTTGTGGCTGCCGGGACGACAGCGGCCATAGTCCACGATATCGGGGACTTCCTGCTCGACGGGCTCGACTACATCGTCCCCGCGCGCAAGGGCACTCGCCTGCCCGACGTGCGGCTTCGTATCCGGCATCTGGTCCCCGAGGATGTATTTCCGGTTGACGGCCTTCCGACGCTCACCGTCGAGCGGACGATCGCCGATCTTGTCGACCTCGGCACGGACATGTCACTGGTTGCCGGTTCGGTACGCGATGCTGTTCAGGCAGCCAAGGTCCTTTCCGTCGATCGGCTTATCGGGCACCTTGACGCGACGGGCCGCCGGGCCGGTCGTGAAGTAGCGGCGGACCTATTCGAACTAGCGGGGGTTCATCCGGAAGGATGGCACCGTGACTGACCCAACGGGCTACGCGGACTGGCGATCTCTGGAACTCGCGATCAAGGAGGCAGCCAAAAGGGCTGCGCGGGAAGCCGGTCCCGGCATCGGCGCTGCGACCATCGACGCCCAGATCCGGCAGGCGCGGTTCGATCGATTTCTTTCGCGGGTATTCGCGGACGGTGATCAGTCGGAGTGGTTACTCAAGGGCGGCATGAGCATGTTGGCTCGGGTTCCTCGCTCGCGCACCACCAAGGATATGGATCTTGCCGCACTGCAGGCGGGAGACTTGGCCGAGGCGGAGCGATCGCTCAGCGCCTTGGTAGCGGCCGACCTCGGCGACCATCTGACTTTCAGGCTGACCCGATCCGAGCCCACCGGGTTCGGTGACAACCAGCCCGGCGTTGCCACTCGCCGTTTGGTATACGCGTGTCTCGATATCCACACCGACCGGCAGATCGATGCGATGACCGTCGATGTTGTGGTGGGGCCGATTCCGGTCGGACGGCCCGAGGTGATAGAACCAGCGAATCGGTTGCACCTGCGCCGCCCGCTGGTTACTCACCCCTACCGGCTCTATCCGACAGCCGATCAGATCGCCGACAAGGTGTGCGCGACCATGGATGCCAACTATCCCGGTGGCAAGCGCAGCAGCCGGGTCAAGGACCTGGTCGATCTCGTCGTCCTCGCCCACACCCAGAGCGTCCACCTCCACGAATTGCGCCGAGCCATCACCGCCAAGCAGTCACTCGGAGGCATCGAACCGTTCGGGCATTTCGAGATTCCCACTGACTGGATTCGCACCTACGCCGGGACCGCGCGGGGTGTTCCGATCGCAATGTCGTTCACCGCGACTACCGCGGCCGATGTGGTGGCAGCACTTATCGATCCGGCTCTGGGTGAGAGTGCGGGGGACACGGCGGTGTGGGATCCACAGGAACTCGCGTGGCGCCCGGCTCAGGCGCCGATTCGGTAAGCGGGAGACGAGGGGTTCTCCCTGAGACTGTGACTGCTCATGAGCGAGATCGAAGGCCAACAGCCGCAACGAGTTTGACGCCAAACAAAGGTCCAGGGGAGTCTATGCCGAGGCCAAGTGACTGATCTGGGCGAGCTCGGGGAAATGTTCCTCCCAGGCGCGTCGGATCGGTGCGGGGAGCCACATGTAAGACCAGAGCCGTTTCAGGACGGAGGCGTCGAGAAAGGTATACAGGTCGGCCGGGTTTGCGGCCTCGTTGATGACAGTGCGGTAGAGGTCGACGATGCGGCCGGGCCGGTCGAGGTCGTATTCGGCGTTGCCGGACCAGTCCAGGTGGGCCGGGAGGGTGACGGTGCCGCTCGTGGGACCGGTCAGCAGCGCCAGATCGTCAGGTGCCGCGACCGGTCGCACGTATTTCCGCTGTTCGCGGGGCTGATCCGGCATCTCTCCTCCAGGACTCGACTGGCTGCCAGTCTAATCGTCGCGAGAGCTCGGGCCGGGCCGAACGTAGCTGCTGCCCGCATGTCGTCCCGGGGTCCCCGGCGATTGTGGTAGACGGGCGGTTGACGGCTCCTTTAGCATCACGCGTATGAACAATGGTGGGGGAGGCGTTCCAGCTCCAGGTCATGGGGTTTCGGTTGTTCCGCAGCAGGTCCACGATGTGGAGGTGTGTCTGTACGTGTTGGCTGAAACCCTTTCCGGCGCATTGGATTCCGCGGGCAGGGCTGTTGCTGAGTTGTTGAACTGTTCCTGGTCGCGGGGCGCGCACACCGCGTACAGCCGGGTCTTGGGCGCCAATCATCGGATGCTGGCCGGCGGGCAAGACAGGTGATCGTCGATTGGGAGGTCTACTACGACGCCGCCCAACGATGCCGCCAGCTGGCGGCGGATCTACGGGCGGCCGACAAACCCGTGCACGAGGCGGTGCGGAACAACTGTGTGGGGATGGCCGGGGATGCGAACGGCTGTAAACAGTGGGGCGAGTCCTACGATCACGCCGCGCACCACACGCTGCAGGCGTCGGCGAGTCTGGCCAACGCGCTGACCAACTATGCCGCGGTGCTGGCGGCGCAGGGATACAACTGGGGGATCGCGAACAAGTCGAATCCGCCCCCGCCGCGCCCGGACACCACGCAGGTCGCCGACTACCGGGTCGATCTCCCAACGTCGGTGGGCGACAACGGGCTCGGGTTCGCGCACAGCGGTGGGGTGAAGGCGTTCTTCGATCAGCTGGTGACGGCGGTCGCGGATCGGTTCGGGAAACTACCGAACGCGGATGCCGGCAAGCTCGACGCCGCCCACACCACGTGGACCACGTTCGCGAACCATCCGACGGTGACGGGGGCGTCGGCGACGATTGCGGCGGTGTCGGGGTTGTTCGAGGGGATGGATGATCCGGTCAATCGGCAGCTGATGCAGGATCATTTCGCGACGTTGAAGACCAGTGCCGACAACGTGGCGGCGGGTGCGCGGAGTATCGCGGCCCCGGTGGGGCAATACCATTCGGCGACGGTGTCTTTCGGTGAGACCACGGCGAATAGGATCAATTGGCTCGAGGCCGGTGTCGCCGCGGCCGCGGTGGCTGGGGTGGCGTTGGCGATCTTCACGGTGGGGATGAGTGCCGAGGCGGCCGGCGCGTCGATCG
>JAFMQT010000383.1 GCA_017354515.1 Nocardia sp.
GTCGACGCGGCCCAGCAGCCGCTGCTGGGTGTCGCGTTCGGCGGCGTGCGTATCGAATCCGCCCAGGGCGACCGAATACACCCGGGTGGGCACATCGGCTCGAATACACCGCGCGACCGTTTCCAGCTGGGTGGCCAGCGGATCGGCGGACTTCGCCGGCTTACCCCGCGGCGCACCGACCGTCGGGAACGCGGTGCGCGCCGTGGCATCGGCCGCGTACCCACCACACACACTCGCGCGGGCAGCCGAATCGCCGGGATCGGCGGCTGCCAGGTCGCGGGCCACCGCGGCCAGCCGGGGCGGGATCGGCGCCGAGGCCGGATTCAGCGTCGACGCGGTCTGTTTCGCACCGATCGCCAATTGCGGCAGCACCGGGCCGACGTGCACCGCCCGCACCGGATCGTCACCACTGCTGTCGAGCCAGCGTCCGATCCAGCCGGTGGGCACCGGTTGATCCGGCGAGGCGGTCTGCCAGATATCCATGGACCGGAAATGGCTGTGATCGGGTTTCGGATATCCGACACCGCGCACGATCGCCAGCTTCTTATCGTCCCAGAGTTTGCGCATCCCCTGCAGTGCCGGATTCAGCCCGAGCCGGTCATCCAGATGCAGCACATCCTCGGCGCGGTAGGACAATTCCGGACGCGCGTCGTGATAGGCGTTGTCCGAGTACGGGATAACGGTATTGATACCGTCGTTCCCGCCGTACATGGTGAGAATCACCAGCACTCGCGATCCCGGGGCCAGCGGAGCCGACTCCCCGAGGTGCGCCAGATCCTGCCAGGTCACGGCCGCTGTCCCGCCCAATACTCCCAGCGCCCCGAGCACCCCGGAACCGATGAGGAATCGTCTGCGATCGAATGTCGGCATACCGGAACCGCTTTCAGCTCGTCAGATATTCGGGCGTATTGACCGCCACCGCGATCAGGGTGGCGGGATCGGCGGTGAGACCGGTCAGCACTTTGGCACTGCGATCGGACCAATTGCCCACTCCCAGCAGATGTGCGGCCGTTTCCACCCGCTCACCGCGGCCCACCGAGGAGATCGGCGACAGATCGACCTTGCGCGCCATCGTGGTCATCGCGGTCAGCCGCAACTCGGCCGCCGCCGTCGACATCCAGGCCTGCCCGCTCGGCCACCCGCCCACATCCGGCGGATGGAACGGCAGCTGGCCCAGACTGCGCAGCAGCACGCTCAGGGCGCGAGCCTGCGGATCATCGAGCGGAATACGCAGTGCGCGAACCACTCCCACCGCCCATTCCACCGGGCCGTGCACAACCGTGTCCCGCGCGGAAACGAACTCCTCGTCGGAGACGATCGCGGTGACCAGGGCCGACAGATCCCGCCGCGGGCCGTAGGCGGCGGCGATCCGCTGGGCGGTGGCCGCCGACGGCGGATCGTCGGAGGCGAGCCCGCGCCACAGCCGCCCGGTCACATAGCCGGCCGATTCCGGCCGGTTCAACACGGCATCGCAGAATTCCCGTACGCCCAGCGGACCCGTCACACCCAGAACGGTTTTCGGGCGCGGATCGTGCCGGGCTGGCACCAGGGTCGCCCCCGACTTGCCGATCGTCCAGCCGGTGAGGGCCCGGGCCCCTTCTCGCACATCGGATTCGGTGTAACCGTTGCCGTGGCCGAGGGCGAACAGTTCCATGAATTCGCGGGCGAGATTCTCGTTCGGCGCCTTCGCGGTATTGGCGACCCCGTCCAGCCAGCGCAACATCGCCGGATCGGTGAGCATGGCGTAGGCGAGCGCACCGAAATCGCCGGCGGCGCCCGAGCGCAGGGTCTGGTTCTGCGCTCCCAACTCCGGAGCACTGACCACCTTCACCGCCGAGGTGGCGAAATGGTTGTGCCACAGCAGAGTCAGCTTCTCCCGCACCGGATTACGCACCGCTGCCATCCGCCGCAACCACCACGTCGTCAGCGTCTGCACCTGGGCCTGGGCTTGGGCCCGATATCGGCGCCGCGCGTCCACGCCGGCCCCCTTCGCCGGCGGGACGGGCGGGTCGAACCGGGGCATCGGGGTACGCACGGCACCCGGGTCGGCGTTCGGATCACCGCTCAACGCCGACCGGATATACGCGGCCGGATCGGTCACCGCGTCGATTTCGGCGCCGGTCGCGCCGAAGCCGGTGCGGCGCAGCAGGCGGGCGGTGCGCATCCACTGCTCCGATTGCGTGCCCATGGTGAGTAGTGTCACGCATTTCCGGCTATTTCCGACCGAACATGGCTACTCCTTCAGCGAATCCTCAGCCGCGGACACCGATAATGTGCTGGTGCAGCCCGGACGCATCCTGTTGATCGAGGACGCCGAAGCCATCCGCACCGCGGTCGCCTCGGCTGTCCGCGCCGCCGGACATGAGGTGCTGGCCCGCGCTCACGGCGAGGAACTCGAGGCCGACCTGGAACGGTTCCGCCCCGACGTGGTGGTGCTCGATGTGATGCTGCCCGGCCGGGACGGCTTCGATCTGCTGGCAGTCGTACGCGCCCGGTCCGGGGCCGGGGTTCTGATGCTCACCGCCCGCGACGGCGTCGAGGACCGCGTGCGCGGGCTGCGGTCCGGATCCGACGACTATGTGGTGAAACCCTTCGACCTGCCCGAACTGGTCGCCCGGATCGAGGCACTGCTGCGTCGGATGGGCCGGCTACGCACCCGGATCACGGTCGGGGATCTGGTGATCGAATCCGATTCCGGGACCGCCCACCGCGCGGGCGCGCCGATCAACCTGACCGCCACCGAGTTCAAACTGCTCACCTATCTGGCCGTGCATCGCGACCGCACCCTCACCAAAACTCAGATCCTCACCGCGGTCTGGGGCTATGACGACTACGACCCGAATCTGGTCGAGGTCAATATCAGCGCAGTCCGCCGCAAACTCGAGGAGTTCGGTCCCCGGCTGGTCCACACGGTGCGCGGGATGGGTTACACGCTGCGGGTGGATCAGCCGTGACCGGCGAGAACAGCCCTCCCCCAACCGGTCACCAGCCACTGGCGACAACCTCCCTGCGCCGCCGGGTGCTGATCACCGCCATCGCGGTATCCGGGGTGGCACTGATCGTGGTGGCGCTGGCGGTGCAGAGCCTGTTCGTGGTCGTGGTGGCGCGCAGCGAGAACACGGTGCTGACCGACCGCATCCAGCTGGCCCGGCAACTCGCCCAGCAGAACACCCCGCCGGCGGAATTGATCCGGCGAGTGGACAACCACTCGGTGCGGGCCCGCCTGGTGCTGACCGACGGGGGCACCTACGGCAGCCTCACCCCCGCCCACTCGCGGCGGACGGCCGCCACCCACTCACGCACAATCACCCTCACCGGACCCGGAGTCCTGAATCGGGGCCGCCTCACCGTCCAGGTCGACACGCCGCTGCTGGAGAATCTGCGATCCCGCCTGGGATGGGTGCTGGTCGGGGTGACCGCCGCCGCGATCGTGATCATCGCCGCCGCGCTGTGGTTCGGTATGCGCAACGCCCTGGCACCGCTGGATTCGATGACGCGCCTGGCCCGCGATATCGCCCGCGGCGGGCGCGGGCGCCGCCTGTCCCCGACCCGCGCAGACACCGAATTAGGCCGCACCGCAGCCGCTTTCGACGAAATGCTGGACGCGCTCGAGGGCGCCGAGGCCCGCGCGCGCAATTCCGAACAGCGGATGCGGGCCTTCCTCGGCGACGCCGCGCACGAACTCCGCACCCCGATCGCCGGAATTCAGGCGATGGCCGAGGCCGTCCTGCATCAGCCCGCCGATCTGGATACCGATGAGCGCGATCGGATGTACGCACTGCTGGTCCGGGAGGCCCAGCGCGCGGGCAGGCTGGTCGAGGATCTGCTGGATATGGCCCGCATCGACGCCGGTCTGACCCTGCACCGCGACACCGTCGATCTGTACGAGCTGGTCCGGGCACAGACCGAGCGGATGCGGATGCTGCATCCCGAGATCACCTTCGAGCTGACCGGCACCGCGATCCAGGCGGATATCGACGCCGATCGGGTGGGTCAGATTCTGGTGAATCTGCTCGGCAACGCCGCCCAGGCCATGCCCGGCGGAGGCGAGGTCCGGATCGCGGTGGAACCCGCGGCGGCCCAGACCGCCCGGGTCCGGATCACCGATACCGGTCCCGGTATCCCGGACGCCGAGCGCGAACGCATCTTCGACCGGCTGGTCCGGCTCGATCAGGGCCGCGATCGCCGCCGCCAGGGGGCCGGGATGGGGTTGTCGATCGCGCGCGGCATCGCCCGCGCGCACGGCGGTGACCTGATCTGCCAACCGCCACCACCGGGAACTTCGGGGGCGGTTTTCGTGCTGACCCTGCCCTTGCGGCAGACCAGGTCCGAACCCTGACCATCCTGAAGATCGGCTGAAGATCCCCCGGTCGGGACCGGCATCTTCAGCCGATTTTCAGACTCACCGCGCACATTCGGGTGCGAAACGATTCGCAGACGAATGGAGTCCCCAATGAAGCGTACTGTCGCCGCCCTGCTGACCGGCACCGCCGGCATCGCCGCCCTGGCCATCGCCGTCCCCGGTGTCGCCTCCGCCGACGCGCCCCAGTGCGATAAGCAGACCCGGGCTCAGCTCCACCAGCAGATCAAACCGCAGGTCGACAACTACCTCAACAGCCATCCGGACCTGAAGGCCGAGATGGGCAAGCTGAAGGGTATGCCGAAGGACCAGCGCAAGGCCGAGATGAAGAACTACCGGCAAGGCCACCAGCAGGAAATGCAGGACCTGAAGAATCTGCGCAAGCCGATGCGCGATCACCAGCAGGCCTGCCACCCCGGCAAGAAGTGAGCGAGCGGTCCTGATCCCGGCAACCGATCAGGACGCACAGTTAGCAGAACGGGCGCCCCGTT
>JAFMQT010000097.1:0-11009 GCA_017354515.1 Nocardia sp.
TGGGGCATTCGCAGGGTGAGATCGCGGCGGCGTATGTGGCGGGTGGGTTGTCGTTGCGGGATGCGGTGCGGGTGGTGGCGTTGCGGGGTCGGTTGTTGCGGTCGTTGTCGGGCGCGGGCGCGGTGGTGTCGCTGGCTTGTGGTGCTGGGCGGGCGCGGGCCTTGATCGCCGGGTGGGGTGAGGCGTTGAGTATTGCTGCGGTGAATGGTCCTGCGACGGTGGTCGTCTCGGGTGATCCGGCCGCCGTGGACGGTTTGCGGGCCGAGTGCGAGAAGCAGGGTGTCCTGGCGCGGCGGGTCGAGATGGATTACGCGGCGCATTCGGCCGCGATGGAGGGGATCCGGGATGAGCTCCTGCAGGTGCTGTCGGGTATCGAACCGCGTGCCTGTGATATTCCATTCTTCTCCGCCGTCACCGGAAAACAGTGTGATACAGCGGAATTGGATGCCGAATACTGGTACCGCAATACCCGGCAGACCGTGCGATTCGAGTCTGCGGTACGGGCGGCCTGTGCACAGGGTTACCGGGTGTTCGTCGAGTCCAGTCCGCATCCGGTACTGGTTGGGGCCATCGAGGATACGGTCGGCGAGTGCGTGGCGGAGGACGGGGCGATCGTCGCCGCGTCGCTGGGCCGCGAGGACGGCGGTTTCGATCGTTTCCTGCGCTCCGCCGCCGCGGCGCATGTTCGCGGGGGGCGGGTCGACTGGACGCCGTTGTTCGAAACCGCCGGAGCCCGACGTATCCCGTTGCCCACGTACGCCTTCCAGCGGAAGCGGTTCTGGCTGCCCGGGGGAGGCGCGGTCGTCACGGACGTGGACGTACATCGGGGGCCGGACTCGTCGAACCACGCGGGCGCCGCCCTGCTCGGTGGGGACATCGTGGACAGCATCTTCGAACCGGAGTGGTTCCCCGTTCCGGTCGGCTCGCACTCCGGCCGTCCCACGGGTACTGCCGAACCCCTGACCGGCCCGGATACCGTGGTCTTGGAGGTGCGCGCGCGCAGTGGAGATGTCGTGGCCGATCTGCACGAGACCACCCATCGGGTGCTCCGGACCGTGCAGACGTGGCTGACCGGGCAGGACTCGGGGACCTTGGTCGTCGTGACGCGAGGTGCGGTGGCGCTGCCCGGCGAGGATGTGCACCATCCGGCCGGTGCGGCGGTATGGGGATTGGTGCGGTCGGCACAGACCGAGCATCCGGGCCGAATCGTTCTGGTGGACACCGATTCCGAGGTCGACACCGCACGGGTACTGGCTATCGGGGAGCCGCAGGTCGTGGTTCGCTCCGGCACCGCCCATATCGCTCGCCTGTCACCGATCACCGCCGAACAGGCGACGAGCATGACCGGATTCGACACGGCGGGAACGGTTGTGATCACCGGTGGCACCGGTATGGCCGGTGCGACGATGGCGCGGTATCTGGTGTCCGAGCACGGTGTGCGAAACCTGTTGCTGGTCAGCCGCCGTGGTCCGGATGCCGACGACGCGCCCGAGCTCGCCGCCGAATTGTCCGCCGGAGGTGCGCACGTCCGGATCGTGGCCTGCGATGTGGCCGATCGGGACGCGGTGGCGACACTGCTGGCAGAGCAGGCCGAAGACGCGCCGGTGACCGCGGTGATCCATGCCGCCGGAGTGCTCGACGACGCGGTCTTCGGATCGCTGACTCCCGAGCGTGTCGATACGGTGCTGCGTGCGAAGGCGGACGGTGCGTGGCATCTGCACGAGTTGACGCGCGAGCTGAATATCGCTGCCTTCGTGCTGTTTTCATCGATGGCGGGCACGGTGGGGTCGGCAGGTCAGGGCAACTACGCCGCCGCCAATTCATTTCTCGACGGCTTGGCGGCGCATCGGCGAGCACAGGGCCTGCCCGCCGTATCGCTGGCCTGGGGGCTGTGGTCCGACGCCAGCGGTATGACCGGGCACCTCGACGCACAGGACCTGGCCCGGATGAGCCGCGGTGGCCTGCTGCCGATATCGCCGAAGGAAGCGGTGAGTTTGTTCGACACCGCGCTGCGTATCGACAAGCCCTGCCTGGTTCCGGCGCGCCTGGACCCGGACGGACTGCGGGCCGGTGGCCAGGTCGCCCCTCTGTTCACGGACCTGCTCGGGGAGCCGGACCATGGACCGGACGACGACGATTCCGACGGTTCGGCGCTGGCGCGACGGCTGCACGGGCTGACCGGAGACGAACAGCACACCGTCCTGTCGGGGTTGGTCCGCACCCACACCGCCGTCGTTCTCGGACACCGCGGCCCCGACGATATCGACCCCGATACGGCCTTCCAGGACTTGGGATTCCGATCCCTGACCGCCATCGAATTCCGCAACCGAATCAAGGCCGCCACCGGGCTGGCCGTGTCGTCCACGCTCATCTACGACTACCCCACACCCACCGCACTGGCCCGCCACCTGCGGTCCGAGCTCACCGGCGAACGTGAACAGCTGCGGGAAGCGCGGGGGCGCGCGGTACTCGACGAGCCGATCGCGATCGTGGGGATGGGCTGCCGGTTCCCGGGCGGGGTGGGTTCGGCGGATGAACTGTGGGATCTGCTCACCGCCGGTGCGGATGTGGTGTCGGAGTTCCCGACCGATCGGGGCTGGGATCTGGCCGGGCTGTACGATCCCGACCCAGGTGCGGCGGGCAAGTCGTATACCCGTGCCGGTGGATTCCTCACCGACATCGCCGAATTCGACGCGGCTTTCTTCGGGATCTCACCGGCCGAGGCCACAGCGATGGATCCGCAACAGCGATTCCTGCTCGAGGTGTCGTGGGAAGCATTGGAGCACGCCGGAATCGACCCGCACACCTTGCGCGGCACCTCGACCGGTGTGTTCACCGGAATCACCACTCAGGCATATGGATCCGATTCGACCCGGGGCGAGGGCTACCGGATGATAGGTTCGGCGTCCAGTGTGGCCTCGGGTCGGGTGGCGTATGTGCTGGGGTTGGAGGGGCCTGCGGTGTCGGTGGATACGGCGTGTTCGTCGTCGTTGGTGGCGTTGCATTCGGCGGTGCAGTCACTGCGTTCGGGTGAATGCGATCTGGCACTGGCCGGTGGTGTGACGGTGATGGCCACACCGGACGTCTTCACAGAGTTCAGCCGGCAGCGCGGGCTGGCATCGGATGGACGCTGTAAAGCGTTCGCCGACACCGCGGATGGCACCGGTTTTGCTGAGGGTGTGGGTGTGTTGGTGGTGGAGCGGTTGTCGGATGCGTGTCGGTTGGGGCATTCGGTGTTGGCGGTGGTGCGGGGTTCGGCGTTGAATTCTGATGGGGCGTCGAATGGTTTGACGGCGCCGAATGGTCCGTCGCAGCAGCGGGTGATTCGGGCGGCGTTGGTGAATGCGGGGGTGGGTGCGGGGGATGTGGATGTGGTGGAGGCGCATGGGACGGGGACGGTGTTGGGTGATCCGATTGAGGCGCAGGCGTTGTTGGCGACGTATGGGGTCGAGCGTGGGGGGCGTGGTCCGTTGTGGTTGGGGTCGGTGAAGTCGAATATTGGTCATGCGCAGGCGGCGGCGGGGGTGGCTGGGGTGATCAAGATGGTGGAGGCGTTGCGGCGGGGGGTGTTGCCGGCGACGTTGCATGTGGGGGTGCCGAGTTCGTTGGTGGATTGGTCTTCGGGTGGGGTGGCGTTGTTGTCGGAGTCGCGGGTGTGGCCGGATTCGGGTGGGGTGCGGCGTGCGGGGGTGTCGTCGTTCGGTATCAGTGGGACGAATGCGCATGTGGTTTTGGAGCAGGCTCCGGTTGATTCTGGTGCCGGTGTGGTCGAATCCGGTTGTGGTGACGATGATTCGGGTGTGGTGGGGTTGGGTGGTGGGGTGTTGCCGGTGGTGCCGTGGGTGTTGTCGGGTAGGACGCGTGGGGCTTTGGTGGGTCAGGCGAGTCGGCTGCTGGGGTATGTGCGGGAGCATCCGGAGCTTGATGTGGTGGACGTCGGGTTTTCCTTGACGCGCCGGTCGGTGTTCGAGCATCGTGCGGTGGTCGTCGGGGGTGATCGTGATGAGTTGATGCGGGGGTTGCGCGAACTCGTCGAGGGTGAACCGGGCCCGAATGTGGTGCGGGACCGTGCGCAGGCGGCGGGTAAGACGGTATTCGTATTCCCCGGCCAGGGCGCCCAGTGGGTGGGGATGGGCGCGGACCTCTACCGTGACTTCCCGGCCTTCGCGGCCGCGTTCGACGAGGTGACCGACGCCCTGGACCGCCATCTGGATAGGCCATTGCGCGACATCGTCTGGGGCTCCGACGCCGCGCTGCTGAACAGTACGGCCTACGCCCAACCGGCGCTGTTCGCGATCGAAGTCGCGTTGTTCCGACTCCTGGAACGCTGGGGGATACGGCCCGATTTCGTGATGGGGCATTCGGTGGGCGAGATTACCGCGGCGCATGTGGCCGGTGTGTTGTCATTACCCGACGCCGCGGCACTGGTGGCCGCGCGGGGATCGCTGATGGGGCGGCTGCCCGCCGGCGGCGCGATGGTCGCGCTCCAGGCCGGCGAGGGCGAGGTCCGATCTTCCCTGATCGACGGGGTGACAATCGCCGCCGTCAACGGCCCGCGATCGGTGGTGCTGTCCGGTACGGAGCGAGCGGTCACCGCACTCGCCGACCAGTGGCGCGAGCGGGGCCACCGAACCCGTCGGCTCGCGGTATCGCACGCGTTCCACTCACCATTGATGGAACCGATACTCGCCGAATTCGGCGCCGTGGCCGCCACGATGGCCGCCACCGAACCCCGGATTCCGATCATCTCGAATCTGAGCGCGAAACCGGCCGACGGCGACTACGGTTCGGCAGAGTATTGGACCCGTCACGTCCGCGAGGAAGTGCGCTTCGCCGACAGCGTACGCTACCTGGAATCGGCCGGAGCGACACGATTCGTCGAACTCGGACCCACTGCGGGACTTCCCGCCGCCATCGAACAGTCGCTGGCGGCACCCGCGACCGCGATCCCGGTAAGCACCACTCGGCGTGCGGAGACCGAATCGCTGGTGGCGGCCGTGGCCGGGATGGTTGTGGCCGGCGCGACCGTGGCCTGGGGCGAGTTCTTCGCCGGTACGGGCGCGCAGCGTGTCTCCTTGCCGCCGTATGCGTTTCAGCGGCAGCGCTTCTGGCTTTCGGGTACCGGCGCCGTCGGATCCGTGCCGGTACCGGCCGTCCCGGTCACGTCCACACCGGACGCCGGCGCATTATACGAACTCGAGTGGTCGCCGAACTCCGCGCCGGCGAGCGAAATAGGCGGTTCCGACGCGGTGGTGTGCGAAATCTCCACGCCGGGCGGCGATCCGGTGGCCGATGCCCGTCAGGCCACCCATCGCGCGCTGCGGGTAGTCCAGGATTGGTCGGCGCGGCAGACCTCGGGGACATTGATCGTGGTGACTCGTGGCGCCATCGCGTTGCCGGGTGAGGACGTGACCGATCTGGCCGGTGCTGCGGTGTGGGGTCTGGTGCGGTCGGCGCAGACCGAGAGTCCGGGCCGAATCGTGCTGGCCGACACCGATTCCGAGATCGACGCGGCCGCGATCCTGGCGGCCGGGCAGGCGCAGGTCGTCATCCGGTCCGGACAGGTGTACACGCCCGGATTCACGGCAGTGTCGCCGGAGCCCGATACCGCCCGGACGCGATTCGATCCGTCCGGGACGGTACTGATCACCGGTGGCACCGGAATGGCGGGTGGGGTGCTGGCCAGGCATCTGGTCGCCGAATCCGGGGCACGGGACGTGCTGCTGGTCAGTCGCAGCGGAATGGCGGCCGAGGGTGCGTCCGACTTGGTCGCGGACCTCACCGCCGCGGGTGCGCGGGTACGGGTCGCGGCCTGCGATGTCGCCGATCGGGACGCGCTGGCAGGAGTGCTCGCGGAACTCGACGCGCCGTTATCGGCGGTGATCCATACCGCAGGGGTCATCGATGACGCGGTGATCGGGTCGCTGACGGACGAACAC
The DNA here is from genome assembly GCA_017354515.1 of Nocardia sp. Taxonomy (GTDB): domain Bacteria; phylum Actinomycetota; class Actinomycetes; order Mycobacteriales; family Mycobacteriaceae; genus Nocardia. The sequence goes on from JAFMQT010000097.1 coordinate 5,940, forward strand.
CTCGACACCGTGCTCGGTGCGAAGGCGGCCGGCGCCTGGCATCTGCACGAATTGACCCGCGAGATGAATCCGGCTGTGTTCGTGCTGTTTTCCTCCATGGCGGGCATCGTCGGCTCGCCCGGTCAAGGCAACTATGCGGCGGCCAACACCTTCCTCGACGGCCTCGCCACGCACCGGCGAGCCCAGGGTTTGCCGGCGATTTCGCTGGCGTGGGGGCTGTGGGCGCAGGCCAGCGGTATGACCGGTCACCTCGATGCGCGAGACCGGGCGCGAATTGGACGCGGTGGGCTGGTGGCGATATCGTCCCGCGCCGCGATGGCATTGTTCGACACCGCGATCGGAATCGACCGGCCCTGCCTGGCGCCGGCGCATATCGAGCCGGATCCCGGTGACCCTACCGGAACATTTCCCATACTCCGCACCGCGATCGCGTCCGCGCCGCCTCCGCGGATGGCTGCCGAAGGTGAGGTGGCACGGTCGAATACCGAGCAGCGGAGTCCGGCCCAGCGGCGCCGCGAACTCGTCGAGCTGATCCGATCGAAGGCCGCCGTCGTCCTCGGGTTCACCGAACCGGACGATGTCGACCCCGACTATCCGTTCGAGGATTTGGGCTTGGACTCCATGGGCGCGGTCGAACTTCAGAACACCATGGTCACGGTGCTCGGACAACCGTTGCCGCCCGGGATCGTCCTCGAATACCCCACAGTGAATCAGCTCGCGGATCACCTCGTGGAGGAACTGTCGGCCGATGTGAACGGAGACGCCCGATGAGCCTGGCTCAACATGTGATTCACCATCCGCTGTTCGCCCTGATCTACGAGCGGATCTGGCGCCCGCTGACTTTCTTCTCCGTCAGCGGCCGGACCCCGCGGGCAGACCGCATCGATGCCGAGCGCACACTGCGTCTTCGCTCGGCCCGCACACTGCTCGATATCGGCTGCGGGCCGGGCAACTTCACGCTCTATCTGAGTCGGCGGCTCGGATCCGGCGCGCACGCGATCGGTCTCGACTTCTCGGTACCCATGCTGGAGCAGGCTCGAGCCGACAACGTGGGCCCCGGGGTGAGCTATGTGCGTGCTGACGCACGGCGGTTACCGTTCCCCGACGGTGGTTTCGACGCCGTCTGCTGCTTCGGGTCGCTCTATCTCATCGAGGATCCGATGGTCGCGGCCGGCGAGATGATCCGGGTGCTGGCGCCGGGTGGTCGAATTTCGATCAGCACCAGCTATCGTCGTCCGGGCTGGTTCGGCCGCATGATCACGGCGTATTTCAGCAGACTCGGGCTGCGGTTCTTCGACGCGGAGGAATTTCCGAAGCTGTTCGCCGACGCGGGACTGGTCGAGGTGGAACATCAGGTGCACGGCCTGTTGCAGTACTTGAGCGCGACTCGTCCCGTCGCCGCCTGACCGACGTATCCCCGGGACGTTTTCAGTGGTAGCCGATGGTGATCTGCGGGTGCTGGGCCGGATCGAGCCAGCGCAGCAGCGTCACCACCGCATCTCGGGGCGTCTCCACACAGCCCTGCGAGGGGACGCCCGCGTCGACATGCAGAAAGAACGCTGAGCCCTTGCCCGGTTGCGGCGGGTACATGTTGTAGCCGATCACCGCGGCGTAGTCGTAGCTGGCGCCGGTGGTCCCCAGATCCTCGCCGGCCTTCTCGTTGAACGGGCACGTTCCCGGGGCGCAGTGCTGATAGGTGTTGTACGCCGGGCTGTGAGTGTCGCTGACCCACCAGTCGGCATTGGAAACCTGCCGGTATTCCATACGGGTGCCGGGATTGGCGAGCCTTCCGAAGGTGGTCGGGATCGGGAAGGTGCCGGTGGGTGTGCGGTTCTGGCCCTCGCTGGTCGCGCCGACCCCCTGGGTACCCACGCGCACGGTGATCGGGCCGAGGGTGCTGTCCCAGCCGGGACCGTTTCGTTGCCAGGCCTGCAGGGTGGCGGTCGTGCTGCTCGGGCCGGCCGCCAGCACCGTCACCAGCTGATTGGTGCCGGGCGGGGGAGCGGGCACACCGGGCGGGAGTGCGGCGGGCGCGGCGGCCGCGGGGCCACCGGCCAGGGCCAGGACGACCAGTGCGGTCATCAGCAGAACGATCGATCGCAACGATTCACGCGGTACAGACACCCGGACAGTCTCGCAGATCACACCGGGCGTGGATACCGGCAGGTCGCTGGACGATTTCGGAGAATTGGTTCGGATTGGGGTGGCTGGGCACCCGATACTCGGGGATCTGTGTGTTTCGGGCGCCCGAAGAAGGGTAGCCAAGCGGTAGCTATAAGGTAGCCACCGCAGCTGTGGGGCGGCTCGGCCCAATCGCCGGGTACGCCGGAATCGAAGGGAGAATCGCGTGAGTACCACCGATCTTGCGTTCGACTACGGGCAGGGCATCTCGAATGCCTGGTCCTCGGTCGCGACATTCGTACCCAAATTCGTTGCGTTCCTCGCGATCCTGATCGTCGGATGGTTGGTCGCGAAAGTGCTCTCGAAGATCGTGGCCAAGATCCTCGGCCGCGTCGGATTCGACCGCGTCGTCGAGCGCGGCGGCCTCAAGGACATGCTGGCACGCAGCAATTACGATGCGTCCGACATCCTGGCCAAACTGGTGTACTACGCCATCATGCTGATCACCTTGCAGCTGGGCTTCGGCGTCTGGGGGCCCAATCCGGTCAGCGATCTGATCAGTAGCATCGTCCGATGGCTGCCGAAGGCCTTCGTCGCGATTCTGATCATCGTGGTGGTGGCGGCGATCGCCAAGGCGGTCCGTGACCTCGTCTGCAACGCTCTCGGCGGACTGTCCTACGGTTCGCTGCTGGCGACCATCGCCGCGCTGTTCATCTGGGGACTGGGCATCATCGCCGCGCTCAACCAGATCGGTGTCGCCACCACCGTCACCACCCCGGTGCTGATCACGGTGCTGGCCACGATCGGCGGTGTCGCGGTCGTCGGTCTGGGCGGCGGCATGATCCGGCCGATGCAGGAGCGCTGGGATCGCTGGCTGGGCAATGTCGAGCAGGAGGTGCCGGCGATGCGCGCGGCCGGCGGCCAGGCCACGGCCCAGGCTCGCAACGGCGCTCAGGCCCGCAACGGGACCCGCGCGACCACCACCGGCGCCCACGCGTACTACCCCGAGCAGGGCTACCAGGCCCCGGCGCAGCAGGGGCGCTACCAGGACCCGACGCGCACGGCCGCGTACCCGGAGCAGTCGGCGTATCAGGATCCGGCCGGCTACCCGGACCAGGCCGCCCACTACCAGGATGAGACCCCGTCCGCCTACTACCAGCAGGGGCAGGGCCGCCACCAGAGCTACTCCCAGCAGTCCCGGTTCCAGGACCCCGGGCAGCCGAACAACGGTGACTACCGAGGCTGATAGGCGACGTCGGCGAAACTGCGGTGTCACACCGCGGCCCGCAGTCGTTCGCGGATCACAGCGGAGTCGGTCGCCCGGTGAGGGCCTCGTTCAGGAAATGACGAGTGGTCCGGGACGGTGCCGGGGCGGACCGCCACGCGAGCCGCACGTGCGAGTCCGGAGCGCCGCGCAGTTCGAGATAGCGCACATGCGAATGCTGGATGCGGGTGGCGCAGATTTCGGGCACGATTCCGATTCCCGCTCCGGCAGCGACCATTTCGAGCCATTCGTCGAAGTTGCGGCACTCCACGATCGCGCGGTCGTGTCCGTTACCGGGAAGTGAGTCGGCGGTGGTGGAGCCGGAGACGACATTGACCACGACCGGGCGGAGCGGTAGTTCCTCCCAGCGAATCGGCGCGTCGTCGGGGAACGCCCGGTCGTATTCGCTCACGGCCAGGACCCGGCGCTCGGTCCCGATGGTTGCCGTGGTGATTCCGCCGGGCGGAGCGGTAATCGGGTTGCGGTGCAGGGACACATCGACATCGGCGGCGACCAGCGCGGCCATGGGGTCGTCGTAACGGCTGATCGTGGTGGTGATCCCGTGCTCGTCCATGGCCAGCCGCATCCGGCGGAACCATCGTTCCGGCAGTAGCCACGCGAAGCCGAGCCGCACAGTTCGATGCGAGGTGATCTCGCGCCGCAGCGCCTCGAGTTCGGCCAGGATTCTGCGACCACGTTCGACGACATCGCGCCCGGTCGCGGTCAGCTCCGCACTTCCCGCCTGGACGAGCGGCACTCCGGTAATGGTCTCGAGCTGACGCACCGTGCGAGTCAGCGTGGGCTGCGAAATGTGCAGGGCGCGAGCGGCTGCGGTGTGGCTGCCCTGGTCCGCGAGGGCGGTGATGGCCCGCAGATGCCGGATGTCGAAGTCCATACGTGAACCGTATACCCCATGCGCACGATGCCTTTTACTGGGAAACTCGCACGGCATAGCGTCGAGGCATGGCTCTCGAGGAGATTGCGGGGACGCGGTCACCGGCGCGAATTCCGATCGCCGCGACCGCCGGACTCGCGGCGGCGATGGGGGTCGGGCGCTTCGCCTACACGCCGTTGCTACCGATCATGACCGGTCAGGCCGGGCTCAGTGTCTCGGCGGGTGCGATCGTGGCGACGGCCAATTACGCCGGATATCTGCTCGGTGCCGCGGTGCTCTCGATCCGACCGCGATGGGGTGCGTCCGGTTCGGTCGTGGCCTGGCTCGCGGCCGTGTTGATCGCCAGCGAGTTCGCGATGATCGTGGTGGCCGACACGACTGTGTGGGCGCTGCTGCGTTTCGCGGCGGGATCGGCGAGTGCGGGATTGTTCGTTGCCTGCGCACAACGGATTTCGCATGCCGCGACCGGTCGGCCGGGGCCGTGGGCGGCGGGGATCGGATTTTCCGGGGTGGGGTTGGGGATCGCGATCACCGGGGTCGTGGTGATCGTGCTCGATGGTCATCTCGGGTGGCGGGGTTTGTGGCTTGTACTCGGGTGCCTGACGGCGGTCCTGGTCATGCCGCTGGTGTTGTCGGTGCGCGGCCGTGCCGAGGCCGACAACACCGTGATTCCGGATCCGAAACCGGAACGGTCGCAGCGGATTCCGGGGTGGGCAACGGTTATGACGCTGTACTTCCTCGAAGGTGTCGGGTACATCGTCATCGGAACGTTCCTGGTCGCGGGGGGGGG
>JAFMQT010000097.1:11019-11772 GCA_017354515.1 Nocardia sp.
CCGCCGGGGCGAGCTTCGGCCCGGGGGCCTGGGTGGTGGCCGGATTGGCGGCCGCCCCGGCAACTGTGGTCTGGAGCTGGGTGGGTCACCGGGTGGGGCCGCGTACCGCACTGGCCGCTGCCCTGATCACCCAGGCGATCGGCGCCGGGATCGCTGCCGTCGGTGCCGGCCCAGTAGCTGCGCTCGCGGCGGCCGCACTGTTCGGCGGCACCTTCATGGGCATCACAGCCCTGGCGATCGGTGTCGGAGTGCAGATGCGCGGACCGTCCGCGGCCGGACCGCTGACCGCGATCTTCGGACTCGGCCAGATGCTCGGACCACTGGTCGTCACCCCGGTTCTCGGATCGGCGTACACCGTGGCATTCGAGATCGCGGCGGTCGTAGTCACCGGCGCGGCTGTTCTGGCGGCAATTGTCGACCTGCGGCATCGCCGCGGTCGAAAACCTCGTTCCGCTGGAGCCGCAGCGTCGCGGTGACCGGACTGCTCGAAGCGGGCACCGAGTGCGAGATCAGTCCAGATCCACCCGCACCGTGAGTAGGTTCGAACCGAGGGTGCGTACCACCGCGCTGTTGAGACGGGGGAGTTGACGCAGTCGGGCGCGGGGATCGTCCTCATCGAGCAGGACCGCGGTACCGGTATGCCAGATACCGCGAATCTGGATGCGCACTCTCGGATTCGCCATGATGTTCCGCACGAACTGGGCATCGCGTCCGAATTCGGCCACCAGCCAATAGGAGTCACCGATCAGGCGC
>JAFMQT010000098.1 GCA_017354515.1 Nocardia sp.
CCCGTTCGGCGTGTCCGGTGCGATGACCGGCGCGGCGACGGTGTTCTTCGCGGTCTTCGGCTACGACGCCATGTCCACCGCGGCCGAGGAGTCGGTGGACGCCAAACGCCACCTGCCCAAGGCGATTCTGTACTCGCTCGCCATCTCGATGGTGCTGTACGTGCTGGTGTGCCTGGTGCTGACCGGGATGCAGCACTACACCGATATCGACCCGAAGAGCGGGCTGTCCACGGCCTTCGCCTCGGTGGGGATGAGCTGGCTGGGCAGTGTGATCGCGGCCGGGGCGATCATCGGGATCATGACCGTGCTGTTCACCTTCATGCTGGGTGTCACCAGGGTCGGATTCTCGATGAGCCGCGACGGGTTGCTGCCGGAATGGCTGTCGCACACCCATCCGGTGCGCAAGGTGCCCACCAACATCACCTGGATCGTGGGTCTGGCATCGGCCGCGATCGCGGGACTGCTGCCGATCGGGCAGGCCGCCGAATTGACCAATATCGGAATTCTGCTGGCCTTCGTGGTGGTGTGTGCGGCGGTGATCGTGCTGCGCTACCGCAGCCCGGATCTGCCGCGCACCTTCCGCACCCCGGCGATGCCGGTGGTTCCCCTGGTCGGGATCGGTTTCTCGATCTGGCTGGTCACCTATTTGAAGCCGATCACCTGGCTGCGGTTCGCCATCTGGTTCGTACTCGGCGCGATCGTGTATTTCGGCTACAGCCGCCGCAATTCGCATTTATCGCGGCGAGTTTCGAATACGCCGCGCGATGATGGCCAGCGGTTCTCGGGTTCGAACACATACACTGAGGAGATCGGGTGACAATGTAAACGGGAATCGCGGTGAACGGGAATCGCGTCAATTGCCGCGCGTTGTTCCCGTTCGATCACACGGGGCCGGGGATCAAGTTCGGAGGAGGATCGGTTGGCTGACGCGCGGGACGGCGGTGATGCCGAGGCGGGGGAGCGACTGTGTTCGGCCGATGCGGTCGACGGCTGGGAGCTGTCCGGTGAACCGGGAAAACGGTTCCTGGTCAAGCAATTCGGCGCGCTGCGCGGCCTCGTGACACCGACCACCGCCACCACCTGCGCCTGGCGGGTCGAGAACAGTCAAGGCCGAATGCTGCGAGAGGTCAGCGCCCGGTCGGTCGCCGATGCCCGGTCGGCCGTCGAACGGTGGGTCGAGAAGACGACCGGCTGAATATCAGCCGGTCGCCGTGACCTCAGTGCCGTTGTCTGGTCGCCTGCAGGCCGAAGCCGTGTACCGGATTCGTGGGGACCGGGCGACCGGTCGTGGCCGGCGCCTCGCCCGCCTGCGCTCGCGGCCATGCCCGGCCGCTGTCGGCGAGCTCCAGTTCCTCGGGGGTGGAGGTGGTTCGGCGCCGGGAGGGGGTATCGATCTCGGCGAGGCCGACCAGCACGACCAGCATCATCACCACCAGCGTGACGACCATGATCAGCGGGGTCAGCAACTGCACCGAATCCACACCCGAGGTCTCGGGCATATTGTCCATCCGGTGTGCCTGCATGGCCGACATCCCGGTGTAGTGCATTCCGCAGACCGCCACCCCCATGATCAGTGCCGCGCCCAACGTCGCGGACAGGCCGCGCACATGCAGGACGAACCAGAACGCCGCGGTGGCGGCGACGACGGCGATGATCACCGACAGAATCACCAGGCCGGTGCCGTAGCTGACGTGCGCGCCCGCGTGCATGGCGTGCATACCCAGGTAATGCATGGCCGCGACACCGACTCCGGTGATGGTGCCGCCCAGGGGCAGCGACAGGAATTCGTTCCCGCCGCGGACCACGATCGAGAGCCCGATCCACACCACCACGATCGCGATCAACGCGCTCAGTAGCGTCATCGGAACGTCGTAGCGGATGGTCTCGCCCTTGATCGAGAAGCCGAGCATCGCGGTGAAATGCATGACCCAGATACCTGCGCCCCCGAGGGCGACAGCGCCGGCGATCAGCCAGCCGCCCGGCCACCGCGAGGCCCGGGCGTGAGTGGCGCAACGCAGCGCCAGGATGGATCCGATGACGGACATGACGTAGGCCAGCACGGGGGTTACCCAGCCGTGGCTGAAGTGGTCGAGCACGAGCACGAAGGTTCTCCATACACCTAGAGAGGTGGTTATCAATTCGTGATCAGAACGATAGATTAAGTGGGCGGTCAACGGGGCGTCATAAACGTGACATGAGGCGATTTCTCGTATTTGTCACAATTGCGCCAGGCGATCCGGTCCGCGGTCAGCCACTCAGCCGTGCGGGCGAACCGGCAGCGTCGTGAGCCCGCGAATCAGGGTGCTGTGCTGCCATCGCGGGGTGAAATCCGGCGCCAGGGTCAGATCCGGGAATCGGTCCAGCAGTGCGGTGAACGCGACGGTCGCCTCCATCCGCGCCAGCGGTGCGCCCACACAGAAGTGGATGCCGTAGCCGAAGGCCACATGGCCGGACGCGTCCCGGGACAGATCCAGCGTATGCGGATCGGCGAAGCGCGCCGGGTCGTGCGCGGCAGCAGGTAACGCGACGTAGACCAGTTCACCCGCGGGAATCTCGGTATCGCCGATGGTGATCGGTTCGGCGGTGTGACGCACGGTCGACCAGCCCACCGGGCCGTCCAAGCGCAGGAACTCCTCGATCGCCCCGGGGATACCGGCCGGGTCGGCGCGCAGCGCCTCGAACCGGGTGCGGTCGCGCAGCAGGGCGTGGGTGCCGTTGCCGATCAGATTGACCGTGGTCTCGTGTCCGGCGACCAGCAGCAGGAATGCCATCGCGATCAATTCGGGCTCGGTGAGCCGGTCCTCACCCGCATCGTTGGCCAGCACGGACAGTAAATCCTCGGCCGGCTGAACTCGCTTGCGGGACAGCAGATTCGCGAGGTAGTCCGTCATCTCCGACGACGCCCGCTCCCGATCGGCCATCGGGCCGCCCGCGCCGACCAGGATTTTCGTCCACGCCTGGAACGCCTCCCGATCCTCGAACGGAACGCCCAGCAATTCGCAGATCACGGTGACCGGCAACGGTATTGCGAAGGCCTGCAGCAGGTCGACCTCGTCCCGGCCGGTCATCGCGGTGAGCAATTCGTCGGTGATCTGCTCGATCCGGGGCCGCAGCGCCGCCACGCGGCGGGTGGTGAAGGCCTTGTTGACCAATCTGCGCAGCCGGGTGTGGTCCGGCGGATCGGAGTTCAGCATGTGCTGGTTGAGCGACTGCGCATCGTCGGTGGACATGATCGACGAGCCCAGCCGGCGGAACACCCGCAACGTGTCGGTGGTGTTCTTGAGTAGCCGCGGATCGGCCAGTGCGGCCCGGGCTTCGGCGTATCCGACCACGACCCAGCATTCCACCCCGTGGTTGTGGGTGAACTTGACGTGGCGCACCGGGCCGTATTCGCGCCAGCGGTCGTAATACCGGTGCGGGTCACTGTGGAAATCGGCCGCGTCGATCAATTCGAGTTCGGCGGTATCGGTTTCGGCCATGGCGTGCTCCCTGTCGCGTCCCCGGGGTGGACGCTCCCCTCGATCTGAACGGTGTCACGGTGACGGTATCCAACCTACCGAAATCTTTTGCGGGGCCATGATTATCCCGAATCGCGATCGCTGTTCACCGACCGGAAAACCATCGGCGCAGGCGACCCGACCTGGCCTGTTCGCCGCGCGCCGACGCATCGGCGATCGCCGCGTTCGCCCAGTCCGGCAGGGGTTCCCGGGCCGCGAGCCACGGTGCGGGAATGCCCTCGGAACCGGTGCGGGCGGAGACGATACCGCCGGCGATGGCGGCGGTGGTATCCATATCGCCGCCCGCCTCGACACAGGTCGCGACCGCGCCCGGATAGTCCTGGAGATGGGTGGCCGCGACCCAGACGGTGAACGGGACCGTGTCCTGGGCGGTCACCCGCGAACCGTTGCCCAGTTCCGCCGCGGCTTCGTCGACGGGAGCTCCGAGGAGCGCCAACGCGCGGCCGATACCCCGACTGGTCTCACCGTCATCGAGGCGTGCCAGCAGCATGGTGATGAACTGGTCCGCGGTCAGTGCGGTGCCGGAGATCCTGGCGTGCGCGGCCAGGCCCGCGCCCAATGCCACCGCGACCGCCCCGGCTACCCCCTCGGGATGCATATGCGTCACCTCGGCCGACCGAACTGCCTGCCGCACAATACATTCGGGATCCTGGGCGAAATACGCGCCGAGCGGTGCGACCCGCATCGCGCCGCCGTTGCCGCACGATCCCTGGCCGTCGTAGGTGGATCCGGACGCTCGATCCCAGGCCATCCCGTCGCGCACCTTGCGCAGGGTGTCGACGGCGAAGAATCCGTAATCGCGATCGCGATCCATGTGCCGCGCGAAGGACGCGGCCAAATGGTCCTGGTCGATCTGACCGTTCTCGCACAACTCGGCGACCACACCGCACGCCATCTCGGTGTCGTCGGTCCAGTTCCAGGGGCCGGCGGGCAGATTCCCGGCCCGCAGTTCGGGGATGGACCGGCCCATGATGGGGAACGTGGCGCCCAGCGCGTCACCGACCGACAGGCCGGTAAGTGAATCGAGCATCAGGTCCGGACGCATCGAAGTGATCGTACGCGGCTGTCGTATCCCGGTGGACTACGTCGCTGGGAGTGCGCTCAGGAGGTGCCGGTCAAATGATCGGGCGCTGCGGTGGGCAGATCGCCGATCAGGCGCTGGAAGGTGCGCGTCATATGCAGGGTTTTGATCCGCCACACACCATCGGATTTCTCGTAGGTCTCGTGATAGTGGCCCGCGCCGAACATCTCCCGACCATCGGAGTAGACGAGATGGTCCTCCATCGCCCAGATACCGGATGCGGTGGTCTCGCTCTGGAAGGTGATCTCCGGGGTGTGGCAGTGGTGGACGGTCGCCGCGCCCTCGAGACTCTTCAGCACACCGGGGACGAAATTGTCCGCGCCGGTGATCTCCGGGGCGGTCTGCGGGTCCTTACCGCCCACCGAGACCGCGAGGTCCAGCAGCACCACCAGATCGTCGGCGAAGACCGTCCGCCAGCCCTGCTCGTCCTTGGTGTCGAGGAATCGGCAATACCGGGCCTTGAGCTGGTGAATGGCATCGAGATCGCCGCAGCGGCAGGTGGTTTCGGACATGCGGTCGGCTCCTCACGAGACAACGGTGATCTCACCGCATGCTAGTCGACCGGAATCGGCGCAGGGCCGGATTCGTCGCGCTCGCGGTCATATCCGGCGGACTCTCGAGTTCGCCGGTTAGTGTGTGCGCGGAGGTGGTCGGAGATGACGTCACTGCACCAGTACATCGCTGAGGAAATCGCTACAGACCATGCCGAAGGGCTGGTATCGCGCCGCGAGGCGATGCGCCGACTGGCATTGCTGGGGGTGGCCGCGCCCGCCGCGACCGCGCTACTCGCGGCATGTTCGAGCTCGAACACCTCCGGCGGCGGGACCAGCACGCCGGCGGCCACGTCGGCCGCGTCGCCGCCGGGGATGGCGACCGCCGTACCGACCGCGCCGATCACCTTCCCCGGCCCGAACGGCACATTGCAGGCCGCCTGGGCCGCCGCGGCCCAGCCCAAGGGCGCGGTGCTGGTGATCCACGAGAACAAGGGACTCACCGACCACATCCGTTCGGTCGCGGGCAGATTCGCCGGAATCGGCTACAGCGCGCTGGCCGTGGATCTGCTGTCCGCGCAGGGCGGCACCGGCGCGTTCAAGGATCAGGCCGAGGCCACCGCCGCGCTCGGCAAGATCCCGCCGACCCAATTCGTCTCCGATCTGCGGGCCTCCCTGGACGAGCTGTCCCGCCGCGCCCCCATTCAGAAACTCGGCGCCACCGGATTCTGCTTCGGCGGCGGCCTGGTCTGGCTACTGCTGGCCCAGCCCGAACCCCGGCTGACCGCCGCGACACCGTTCTACGGTCCGCTGCCCGACCACGCCGATTTCACCGGCGACCAGGCCGCGGTGCTGGCGGTATACGCCTCCGAGGACGCCCGGGTCGGAGCGTCCCGCCCGGCCGCCGAGGCCGCGATGACCAAGGCCGGTCTCACCCACGAGGTCTTCGTAGCCCAGGGCGCCGGCCACGCCTTCTTCAACGACACCGGCCCCAGCTACAACGCCCCCGCGGCCACCCAGGCTTGGCAGAAGGTCACCGATTGGTACGGCAAACACCTGTGATCCGGGCCGGCGCACTCTGTGCGAGATCAGACAAGTACGTCCGTACATGGAGGTGTGGCTACGTTCAGTTCGCGGGAGTTCGATCAGGATGTGAGTGCCGCCAATCCCGTCGACGACAGTCGGATGACGGATCGACAGAGCCTGCTGGGGTTGCTCCGGATGGATGAGGATATCGAGTTCGAACCTGTTGTGTCACGGGCACTTCCGCGGCCCGCGCAGGACCCGGAGTAGGGGCGCGGGTATGTCGCTCGCCTCGCATTTCCATGAGTTGCACTCGTCGGCCGCGCCATTTGCGTCTGTTGAAACGTGCGGGACGCCGGGAGCGCGCGAGTACTGGAGGCGGTGGGCGCCGCGGCTAGATGAGTTCGAACGCGGATCGGATCGCAGCTGTCAGGGCGGGCTCGGCGTCCGCGTGCAGGTGGCCGACCAGGCGGCCGAGCGCATCGGTTGGGATGGTCACGATGTTGTCGCAGGAGACGACGCTGTCGTGGTCGAGTCCGTTGCGGCGGCCTACCGGTAGTTCGGTGGACAGACCTCGAATTGTGCTTGTGATCGGTGCGATGGTGACCCGTGTCAGGTATGGGCGAACGGCTTCCCGGGTGAGCACGAGTACGGGTCGCTTCTTATCCAGGTGCGCAACATGAATCGGCCTCACCCGAGGTCGTCCAGCGGGGTATCGGCGGCAAATCGGGCGAGTGCGTCCATATCCGGATCGGCGCCCGCAGCGGCGAGGATCTCGGCGTCTCGTTCGGCGGCGCGGCGGAGGCGATCTCGTTCGAGAGCTTGTGTGACGATCGCCGCGCGGCTTGGGGCCTGGCCGCTGGAAACGGTGCTATCCAGGTACGTCACCATCTCATCGGGGAGTCTAACCGTGATCTGAGTGCTCATCCCACCATGGTACCCATTTTGGGATTCACCTTCCAGCTTCATGTCCCATACAAGTCGACAATTCTCGTGGCATCACCCCGCCCGTTGGCCATCGCCGGTCCCAGTACCGGATCGCGCAGGGCGGTCAGCCATCCGCTCGTAACGGCGGGAGCGCTCGCCAGGTGCAGCCGCAGGATCTCGCGCAGCAGTGGTTCCCGAAGGGCGGCATTCACCGGATCAGGTGCTGCCGCACCGTTGTTCATCGCGAACTCGGCGTCACCTCTGTGACTGATGGTCTAACGGAAGCGTTCCGAGCTCCCAGTCCGAGGGCCACGGCTTGCTCAAACTCAGTTGCTCGACCGGTTTTCGCTGGTAGTCCTGGTGCGGTCCGTCTGGGCTCCACCCTTCGAGATACGGCCGCAAGTCGTCGGCGCCGGGCTCGACATCGAACGCGAGGTTGGCCAGAGATGCCGGGCCTGTCGTGGGGTCGAGCCGGTCGGCCAGCTCGCGGCCAACTCTGCACCAGTTGCGCAGGTTCGTCGCCGAGTGCGGGTCCTTCGCCCGCTCCGCGGCAGCGGCGGTGTCGTCCAGGATGGTGCAGATTTCGCGTAGGTCCTGGGCATTGCGCCAGGCGTCCAGCGCTGCGACCATGGTTCTGCGCTGCAGCATTGCTTGTGCCTGCGGCCACGCGGAAGCCGTGATCTGTTCCCATTGTCGGCGCTCCTCCATCCGTTTGCGATTCGCCTCAGCCAAGTACGCTTGGTGCTTCCGGTAGTCGTCCTCTGCCTTGCGTGCCGCTTCCTCGTGGCTGGCTTTAATGTCGGTGATGATCGATCGGATTCGTCGTTCGAGTGGTGAACGGTTCTGGTCTTGCCACGTGTGGGTGTTCGTAGCCCCTTGGTACGCGCCGATCGTCAGTCGGAGCTTTCCGGTCGGCGTCGTCTTGCAGTACGAGGACTTGATCTCCCAATAGTCGGCAGGGCCGCCGCGGGAGTTGAGATACTCCTCGGCGAGTGTCAGCTCCCATTTTTCGGTACCGATGCGGTAGCCCAGTTTGGCGTGCTCACCGCGACGAGTCAGCCGAACTTCTTGATCGTGTCTGGCTGCTGCGGCATTGAGATCGATCAGGAACTGCATAGCCCGCTCCCACTGTCCGGGGCTGACTTGCAGCGCTGCCGGATTATCGATCAGCAGTTGGCTCAGGTCCTGCTGTGGAAGCTTCTTGTTCTCCGCCTTCGACTTTCGAGCCTGTTGCCGTATCCGGTACCAGTCGGTGTCGGCATCCTCGTCGGTGTCCAGCAGGCGCACGACGATGTCACCCTCTGATCGACCGGTGTATCGGATCGCCTGACCTTCCGGGACGAGTCCACTTCGCCGAGCGGCGTATACGGCACCACGATAGGCGGCTCGCGTCTTCTCGTCCGGTTCCGCAACCCGCACGGTACCGCTTTTTGTCTTGCTCAGCCGACTGATCAGTTCCTCTGCGTTCTGCGAATCGCCGGCGGCGTACCAGCCTGATGGTCGATCGTTCTCGGGATGGTAGCCGTGCCTGAGGTAGTATCTGCCGACGTCGGTGATGGTGGCCGCGAAGAATCCCTTGCGCTTCGAGATCGCGATCAGGCCGCGCGACTGTAGTGCGTGAGCCGAGACTCGCAGGGGTGCACTCTCTGGATTGCTCAGGTCGTCGCCGTCGGCAATCCGTTCCAGGAGATCGCCTTGCCGGTCATTGAGTCGATCGCTTCGCCGCGTCATCTGATTATGGTGCGCGGCCTGGGATCCCGTCGTCCGGGACTTCGCTGGATCGGTCCGCTTCAGCGGCTCGTCGGCAGCGCCTCGACCGCGGATTGCGGCCACGGTCGCCCACAGTGACGCCGGGCGCCAGTATGCGTGCCTTCTAGGCGTCCGGGCCGATAGTGGGTTCGATCAGGGTGGCAGTGTTCTGCAAACCGTCACAGGGAGATGTGTCGTTGACGCTGACCGCATCGGTGAGGATGGCCGCCACGCGAACGAACCCGACTCTGGTGCGCAAATGGATTTCGCACTGGTTGCGGAAAGTCTGGTCGTTGGTCCACAACGCCTGCCGGCCGTTGATCGTGAATTGAGTTGCCTGCGTGTATTTTTGGAGATCCTCATCCCACGTGACGTTGCCTGAGTCGATTTGCAGCCTCCGCTGGGTCGACTTGAAATCGCATGTCAGAAAGGACTGTTCTGCGACCTGGTCTTGGCCGCGCTTGCGGGAGGCCGCCGAAAATCCTGCTTTGTCGATGACATCGTCCGGGACCCAGGTACAGGGGTCGAAGACGACCTTCGGGCGACCGCTGGATTGTGCCGTACTTTCATCCTGTGTCGGTGGCTGCAATTCGGCGGCGGTCAACGTCGGACGCGCGGGAGTTGCCGAACCTGCCGCACTCGTGGCACTGGGCGGGCTCGCACTCGGCGCTGCGGTTTCGGAGCTGTTGTTGCACCCTGTGACCGCTGCGGTAAGTGCGACGCAGGCCGCGACACCCACTGCGAATTTGGCCTTGGTCAACGGCTGTCTCCCCCAGCATTCTGGGCGACTCGGATCGCACGCGCGTTCAATGCGTCGGCATCAGCCAACATGCCGCCGGCGCGCAAATGCGCGGCGGCCATTCGCAAGGCGGCCTCCCTCATCCCCACCAGCGCGTCGGTGAGTTGCACGCCCTTGCGTTCGAATCCCTTCTGCAAGTCTTGGGCCGATTGGAAACTCCCGAATCCGGAGAGGCTCTGCAATCGCTGGGCGTCGGCGATCTGGTCCTCGAGGCCATCAGCGAAACGTGTGTATGCTTCGGCGCACTTCTTGGCGGCGTCGGGTTCCATCCGGAATTTGCCATCGCTGGCCTGGTTCCACAGATCGTTCGCTGTCGACTGCCCTACATCCATCCCAGATGCCCTCCCTCGTCCGTGCATGTCCGTCCAACCTATATGACGCGCTCGATACCGGTGCGGTTCCAGTTGTCTGAATCGTGCGTTCAAGCGATCCGGCGGGCGAGGGTGGCTTCTAACTCGGCCACCCGCTGGTCCAACCGGACCGATCCCAGCTCGGCAGCGTGGGCGCGCACCTGGTCGAGCGTGGACCGGGCGGCGTCGGCGTTCCCGCTGCGGGCGTACGCCTCGGCCAGCCACGACCGATATAGCGCAGCCTCTCGCTGTCGATCGGCCGGGTAGCGCTTCATGATGGGGGATAGTAGCGTTTCCGCCGCGGCCGCGTCGCCGAGCTGCACGGCGCATCGTGCCCGCATTACGTCGATCTCGTCCCGGTCGAACCAGTAGGTCCAATCCGGTTCTTCATCCTCCGGTGTGCGGCGGTCGAATTCGTCGTCCACCGCATCCAGCGCGCGGTGGGCCGCGCCGGCGTCGCCATACTTCGCAGCCGCCCAAGCGACTCGCTCGCCGAGCAGAGCCCGCACGATGGGGGGCGCGTCGTGGCCAGCGCCTTGCAGTGCCGAGCGGGCCAGCAGGCCGGCGTCCCTAGGATCGCCGGTGTTGGCGATCATGTAGCTGAGGGTCGAGAGCAGTTGCCCGGCCAGCGGCCGGTCTTCGGCCTCGGTGGCGGCCGTTACCCCCGCCAGATAGACCTGTTGGGCTTGGGGGTACCGCCCGGCGTCGGCGTAGACCCATCCGCCGAGCTGCGACAGCTCGCCGACCACCCGCAGCAGCCGTCGTCGGACGTCGGGCGCGTGCTGTCCTTCATTCACCACAGCCCGTGCGGCCTCCAGATCGCATCGGACGATCGGGTGTAGATTCGTGCCTCCCACAACGTCATCCAGACGGCGCAGCTCCACCACCCGGCGTTCCATCTCGGCAACCAGCCCGGTGCCCACCTGTCGCCCGGACGTCAACTGTTCCACCGGGGGTGGCTCGGCCACTAGCCACTCGTGCGCGACACGCAACGGATCACCGGCGGGTTTTGCATCCGGTTCGGTGCCCAGAGCCACCGTGTACGCGCGCGCGATGTCGTCGGTTACCGGGCGAAGGCCGCGTTCGATCTGGCTCAAATATGCTGCGCTCCAGTGTGTTCGACGAGCGAACTCCCGCAGCCCGACGCCGGCCGCTTCGCGGGCAGTACGGAGGACCGAACCCTCTACGGGTGCATCCGTCATCCGGTGCCCCTTTCCCGGCCGCGAACAGTGATAACGCACAGCAAACGCCTGGCTGACAGCAGCAACCAGCGTAATCGTGCCTACTTCGAAAAATACCCGCCTAACGTCCGTTTTCGTGCCCCGCCGTCGGGTTGAGCCCGGTTCCCCGGCGGCGGGTGCAAGCCACCAGGAGACAAACGAGGGGACTACTGTGCGGCCGATCGCGTTCGGATGGATCGATTACGAGGTGAGCACCGCGCCGGCGTGGGACGCTGCGCAGGTGTGCAGGTTGTCGCGGCGTCTTGGCTACCGGTTGGTGTGGCCGGATGATCGGTCACTCATCCCGGTGGTCGACCAGGCCCGCGGTGCCGGGGCCGACGCGGTGATATTGCCCGGTCCGGGCCACCTCGGCCCGCTGGAGCTGAACCGGGTCATGGATTTTGCGGACGTGGAGACAGTGTTACCCCGGTTGTCCTTCGCGCGGTGGTAGTCGGCTGGGAGTGGGCGGTGATCGTTCTCGGTCTAGTGTGGGCGGAGCCATACGCCAGCCGTAACGTGGCCTGTAGTCATAGGTAGACCATGCGGTTCTGACCTGCAAAAAGGCGGTGCCCTCGGCAGGATTCGAACCTGCGACACCCGCTTTAGGAGAG
>JAFMQT010000384.1 GCA_017354515.1 Nocardia sp.
TGAGTGGTTCGAGCAAGGTCACCTCGGCCGGCCAGAGCGCGCAATCGGTTGCCTCGCAATCTACTTCGGCCGATTCCGTGGCCAAGTCGGCGCAGTCCGTGGCATCGAATTCAGCGGCGAACGATGCCTCGTCGGTCCCGGCCGATCGGCTCGCCGACAGCCCTTCGGGGTACGACCCGGATCGGTCCCCCGATTCGGCCGGGCATTCCGGAACCCAGAGTGTGTCGCCGGATCACACCGGGGCCTATGACGCCATCACCCATTCCCCGACGCTCGCCGGAATGAGCGGTGGCGTGGGCAGTGTGGTCACGCTGGGGATGGTCCGGGGCGGAGCCGGTGCCATGTCGGGCGCCGCGACCGGTTTCCGGATGCCCGCGGGCGCCTTGGGAAATCAGGCGGTGCGCGCCTTCGGCGCGAGCAGCGCGGAACCGGAACCGGAGCAGACCCCGAGTGCGCCGCGTCGGGGTGTCACCGCCCCCGAGGAACGGATGCGGCGCCGGCGGGATCAGGAACGAAAGCCGTCGAAGGCGTTCGTTCCGGGGGAACCGGAGGAAATTCCCGAGCTCATCGCGCCACCCGCGCTGGGCATCGTGGGTGACCCCGACTATGACGACGACCCCGATAATGACGACCCCAACTCGGCATGAGCGAGGTCCGAGATCAGTTGGCGGTCGCGACCGGATCCGATGATCCGGTCGCGGTCGACCTGAATGTCGATGCGGCGCTGTTCCTCAAGGATCAGGTCGGCATCGACGACTATCCCGCCGCGCTGGGCGTGCTGCCCCTCCTCGACGACGAGGCGGACCGGCGCAAAGTGGACGCCGTCATCGCCGAACAGCTTCGCGCCGAAGGTATCTACGGTGACGACGGGGTCCACCCGGCCGTCGCGCACTGGTTGCGCTGCCTGGACCGGCCCGATGTCGAACTGTTCGCCCGGATCGTGGATTACGGCGAGAACGGTGAGCCGATCGGGGTGCTGCGAATTTCCCTGGTACGCACCGGCGATACCCACGTGCTGGCGGCCCGTTACGGCGATCACATCGTGATCCAGCCGGTCTTCCAGCCCGAAGGCCGGACCGACGCGGTGGTCGCCGCGCTGGCGTCCGCGTTGGGTCCGTGCCCCGTGGTGGAATTCGAGCCGGTCACCCTGCTGCGCACCCAGATCGCCGAACTTCCCGACGAGCCCGCCGCGCAGCGACAGGCATTCGTGGAATTGGGCGCCCCGCCGCATACCGCCGCGGTGCTGAGCAGGTTGCTGGCCGATATGGTGCGCCGTGCCGAAGTGGTGATCTCCGAGTACCACGACGGCGAGACACCGCACCCCGACATCTGCCTGAGCGTCTTCGACTCGGCCGCAGGACGTGTGGTGGCGGTACCGAGAAGGGCGGTCGACGGTGCGGTCTGGCTGACCCTGGGACCGGGAGACGACGCCGCGTTACGCACCGGCGTGCAAGCGCTGATCGACCTGTTGCCCGGGACGAATTGGTTCGGGACGAGCAGAATCAGCTGATTTCCCTGCGGGTTTCGAGAAGGATGTGAACTATGAACCGAGTTCCGGACACGAATGGGCGTGCGGCCGAGTCGATGCGGGCTCGGGGTGGTTACGACGCTTACCTCGCCCCGTTGGCCGAAACACAGGCGGCGGTGAGCACCGACTCCACGACGACGTCGGACGATCCCGAGCCCGCTCCCGAGTGGCGGCTGCCCACTCGCGACCCTGGGGCAACCCTGGTTGGGTCGAAAACTACACCGGGTTCGGATCCGGAGGCGGGCGCCGAGCCCTCCAGCCCGGCCCCGCCTCGCGTTACGGCCGATGCGGAAGGATCGACGACCGCGGGATTGGCCGTCTCCGGTTCGCCTACGGGTGCGGGCTTCGGGCAGGCGAACAGCCGTGCGCGGCAGCCGGATCCGGCTGCCGCGCATACGGCCGACCAGGCAGGCACGGCGAAATATTCGGCGGCGGCCTATCACCCGGGTGTCTACCGGACATCGGATTCCGCGTCCGCCGCGGGGGGAGCGCGGGAAGGGCGTTCGCACGCCGGCTCGGACTCGGCACCCTCGTCCTCGACAGCGGGTACGACTCAGGAGAGCCGGGCCGCGTCCACGTCGTGGTCCGGAACGCAGGCCACCCCGGAGTCGTGGCCTCATTCAGCACCCGGACAAGCGAATACAGCGTCCAGAACTGAGTACCTGCCCGACCGCATCGGCCGGGTCGATCCGGCCGACCGGGTCGAGGTGCTGCCCGCGACCCTCACCTCGATCGATCTGCTGGCCGATATCACCGCGGCCCGGCGCGCGGAGCTCAAATCCACCTCGGGTATGCGCGGCGCACTGAACAAGGTGGGTTTCAATCTCGGACTGTCCCCGGCCGAACAGCGCACCGAGCATCGCCGGGCCCGGATCCGGCGGCAGTTGAACCAGCCGTATCAGATCGCGGTGATCAGTGTGAAGGGCGGCGTCGGCCGGACCACGGTCGCGGCCACCCTCGGTTCCACCTTCTCGAGTCTGCGACCGGACCGGGTGGTGGCCGTGGACGCGAATCCGGACTTCGGTGACCTTCCGGCCCGGACCGCCGCGCACCCGTACGGGCTGACCCTGCGGGATATGGCGCAGGCGAACAACATCGACGCGTTCTCGGCGGTGCATTCGTTCACCTCGATCAATACCGCGGACCTGGCGACGTTGGCCTCGCCCTGGAATACCGAGGCGGTCGAGGCACTGTCCGGTGCCGAATTCGCGGCGGCGACCGATATTCTGCGTAAACATTTCAATCTGCTGGTGATCGACTGTGGCACCGGGGTGCTCGATTCGATCACGCAGATGGTGTTGCGGACCAGCGACGCGATCGTCGTGGTCACTCCGCCCACGGTGGGTGGGGTGAAGGGGGCGGTGGCAACCCTCAACTGGCTCAATTCCCATGGCCTGCAACATCTGATCGCGAGTTCGCGGGTGGCGATCGTGCATCAGCAACCGGCCAAACCGACGGTGGAGGTGGAACAGATCGAGAAACTGTTCGCCACCGCGCAGCGGCCGACCGATGTCCTTCCCTACGACGAGCATCTCGCCGAGGGCGGGGAAGTCGACCTGCGGCTGCTGGACAAGGACACGCAGCTGTCCTTCGAGGAGCTGGCCGCGGGTCTGGGTGATGGATTCCCGGGACATCCGGGTGCGGCGGAGCGCGGAGGTAGGCGATGACGACAACCGTGGCGGCACCGGGAGGCGCCACACGGGGGGACCGTTCCGCGGACGTGGCGCGGGCCCGGATCGCGGTGATGGTGGATCGCTATCAGGTCGATGTGGTGGTTCCGACCAAATTCGCGGTCGAGACCTTCATCGACGATCTGCTGGTCGTGCTGTCCGGCGCGATCGATGACGAGACGGTGGATTTCACCCCACCGGCCGGTCAGTGGACATTGGCGCGGCCCGGGGAGCTGCCGATTCCGCGCTGGCGCAGCCTGACCGACCACGATGTGGTCGACGGTACGGTGCTGATGCTGTCGGTGGTCGAATCGGCCGAGGTGTTCACCCCGGTCGTGGAGGACATCACCGATGCGCTGGCCGCGTTCAACGAACGCGATTTCGCCGAATTCGACTCCGAGACCATCGCCACCGTCGGGTCGGTGGCGTTCGGGATCGGGTCGGTCGCGGTGGCCGGGCTGCTGGGATTGTCGTGGATCCGCAGTGGATCGCTGCTGTGGTGTGGGCTGCCGGCGTTGCTACTCGGCGGCATCTGCTGGGTCGCTGCCCTGGCCGCGGGACGCGGGACGATCTTGCCGCGCATTCAGCGGGGCCTGGAGTTATCCTCGCTGCCACTGCTTTTCGCCGGTGGTGCGATGCTGGTGCCGCCCGCCTACGGGCATCCGGGCGGATTCACCGCCGCGAATGTGGCGGCCGGCGCGATCGTTGCCGCGATGGCGGCCACGGTGCTGCTGCGGGTGACGAAACTGGGCATCGCGGTGCTGATGAGCGTGGTGGCCGTCACCGGTGTGCTGACGGTGGCCGGGCTGGTCGCGGCCTTCAGCGGGGCATCGATCGAAAAGGTTTCCGGCGGAGTGGTTTTCGTGGGCTTGGTGCTGCTGACGTCGGCGCCGCGGCTGGCGGTGTTCGCCGCGCGGATCCGGCCGCCGGATCTGCCGGATCCCGGTAACGAGGTGGCACCGACCACCCTGACCGACATCTTCGAGACCGAAACGGTGCGCGGGGAGGTCACCGATGCCGGCGAGGCGGTCGGCGAGGATCGCGACCCGCACCCCGGTCTCGGCATCGAGCGCCGTGCCCGGCTGGCGGTGACCAGTCTGCGCGGAATGGTCGCCGCGATCTCGATCCTGCTGGCCGGCAGTACGGTCCTGGTGGCCGCGGCGGCTCCGGGCGGAGTGCGCGAAATCGTCCTCGGCGTGGCGGTGGCCGGACTACTGGTGATGCGGGCACGCTGGTATCCCGATCGGGTGCAGGCGATTTCGTTGTGTGTGGCCTCCGCGGCCGCGACGGTGGGAGTCGGCGCGGTCACCGTCTGCGCCTACGGAAGCGACTACGCGCGGCTGGCGGTGGCGACGGTGGTGGGGGTTGCCGCGACGGCGAGTTGGGCGGCGGCACTGCTGCTGCCGGGCCGGCGCCTGTCACCGGTGACCCGGCGCGTCATCGATCTGATCGAATACGCGCTGATCCTGGTGGTTCCGATCATCGCGTTCTGGATCATGGGGGTCTACACGGCGATGCGGGCGATCTGATGTTCGCGCGCAGGCCGGCGAGTATGGTGCTCGCCGCGCTGGTGACCGCCTCGCTCGCGGCACCCGCGCTGGTGGCCGGCCAGGCGGTCGCGGTGGATCCGCCGCAGCCGCTGTACGGA
>JAFMQT010000712.1 GCA_017354515.1 Nocardia sp.
CCGGGCGTGGTCGCCACCGCCACCTGCCCGCGAATGCACCGGCCGACCCGGGGATCGGCCTCCAGGCCCGAGACGTCGGCCTCGATCGTCAGCGCGGTCGGCGACATCGGCAGCACCCGTCCGGTGCAGTTCAGGACCATGGCCAGGTGATCGAGTGCGGCCACCGGATCACCCAGCACCTCCGACAGTCCGGCCAGCAGCAGATTGCCCACCGAATGCCCGGCGAGTGCGCCACGACCGCCGAAGCGGTGCTGGACGGTGCTCGCCCAGCTGCCCTCCGGGTCCTGGGCCAGGGCCGCCAACGCCATGCGCAGATCGCCGGGCGGCAGGGTGCCCAGCTCGGCCCGCAATCGGCCCGAGGAGCCCCCGTCGTCGGCGACCGTGACCACCGCGGTGATCCGCGAGGTCAGGCGCCGCAGGGCGCTCAGGGTGGCGTACAGGCCGTGGCCGCCGCCGAGTGCCGCGACCGCGATATCACCCGCCCCATCTCGCACCCCGGACTCGGGCGTGTCGGAATGGGCGGCGCTCATTCGCGCCCCAGATCCCGATGCACCACCCGCACCACATCGGTCGAGGACCCTTCCGGCCGTCCCAGTAACTCCCCCAACTCCTCGGCCACGGCCACGCTGCGGTGTTTGCCACCGGTACATCCGACCGCCACGGTCATGTATCGCTTGCCCTCCTGCCGATAGCCGGCGGTGGTCAGGTCGACCAGATGGCGACAGGTTCGCACATAGTCCTGCGCGCCGGTGCGCGAGAGCACATATTCGCTCACCTGCGCGTCCTGGCCGGTTTGGTCGCGCAATTCCGGAATCCAGTGCGGATTCGGCAGGAATCGCACATCGAAGATCATGTCCGCGTCCAGGGGCACACCGTATTTGAATCCGAAGGACTGGATCGTCAACTGCAGGGCCGCCGGCGCTCCGCCGCCGTAGGCCTCCTCGAGTTTGCGATGCAGCTGATGCACCGACAGCGCGGTCGTGTCGATCACCAGATCGGCGGCGGTCTTGACCTTCGACAGGGCGCGCCGTTCGGCCGCCAGCCCCTCCGACAGGGTGCCGTCCGCGCTCTCGCTCTGCAGCGGATGCCGACGCCGGGCGAAGCCGAAGCGGCGGATCAGCACGTCGTCGGAGGCCTCCAGGAACAGCACCCGGGTACGCACACCACGGCCACGCAACTGCTCGGTCACCCCGGACAGATCGCCGGTGAAGAAGCGGCTGCGCACATCCATCACCAGCGCCAGCTTCGTGATCGGCGGCTCGGTGGCCGCGCCGAGCTCGATCAGCCGGCCGATCAGTTCCGGCGGCAGATTGTCCGCGACGTACCAGCCCAGATCCTCCAGCACCCGCGCCGCGGTGCCGCGTCCGGCGCCGGACAGTCCGGTGACGATGACGACCTCGACCGCGTGCGCGCTCGAGTCGGGCGTGGCGGGCTGGGACTTGTCGTGCTTATCGGCGCTGGGGGTCGATTCGACGCTCGTCATGTTCTGCAGGGTCCGTCCGTGGCTGTCATCACGATCAGTTGTCATTCGGAGTTCAGCGCCGCGAGCACGGCTTCGGCCGTAGCCACCCCGATTCC
>JAFMQT010000099.1 GCA_017354515.1 Nocardia sp.
GGTGCCCGGTGTCACCGGCCTGTTCGGTCCCGCGCCGGATGCGCGCGGGAACCGGACCACACCCCGCGACAGACCCCTCAGCTGCCGGGGTCGGTGTCGTGTTCGCCCAGCCGGGGGGGCGGGCCGTAGGCGGGCGTGTAACCGTCGATCTTGATCGAGGAGCCGACCAGGCGGTACTGGCCCGCATCGACGATCAGTTCCGGATTGGCGTCCAGCGCCTCCGGCAGGGTTCGCACGGCGGCGGAGGGGATTCCGAGCGGCCGCAGGCGCGCCTCCCAGCCCAGCGCCGTATCGCCGGACAGAGCCGCGGTCACCTCGGCGAGGACCTCCTCGCGCTGAGCCGCCCGCTGCGCCATGGTGTCGAATCCGGTCAGTCCGGCCTCCGCCGAGAAGGTCTTCCAGAACTTGTCGTGGGTGATGAACAGGGCCAGATAGCCCTCGGCGGTCGGGAAGATCTGCGCGGGAACGTAATACGAGTGCGCACCGAACCGGCGCCGCTGCGGCGCCTTACCGTCGTTGAGATAGGCCGAGGCGTGATAGTTCAACTGCGACAACATCACATCGCGCATGCAGACATCGACCTGACCGCCCCGGCCCGACACGATCTGCGCCAGCAGGCCCAATGCGGCGGTCAAACCGGCCGAATTGTCGGCGGAGGAATAACCGGGCAGAGTCGGCGGGCCGGCCGGATCGCCGGTCAGCGCCGCCACGCCGGTCGCGGCCTGCACGATGTAGTCGAAGGCCGGATCGTCGCTGCCGTACAACCCGAATCCGGTGATCGCCACACACACGATCGACGGATTGAACTCGCGCAGTGCCTCATATGTCAATCCGAGACGGTGGATGGCCGAGGGTTTCAGATTCACCAGCAGCGCATGCGATGTCGCAACCAGTTCACCGAGCCGGGCCCGGCCCTCGTCAGTGGTGGGATCGAGCCGGATACTGCGTTTGCCGCGGTTCAGGCTGGCGAAATAGCTGTCGCTGACCTGCCGGGAGATATCGCCGCCGGCCGGTTCCAGTTTGGTCACCTGGGCGCCCAGATCCGCGAGCGTCATGGTCGCGTAGGGCCCGGCGAGCATGGTGCCGACCTCGAGGATCCGGATACCCGCCAGCGGCCCCGCACCCGGCGCACCGGATACGGCCGAAGCGCCGGCGTTCACCGCAGTTCCCGCGCGATATCGGCGATCATCTCGCGGGTGCGTCGTTTGGAGGCGACCAGTTCGTCGCGGTTGTCGCCGATGGGCAGCAGCCGCACCGACAGGTCGGTGGCCCCGGCATCGGCGTAGCGACGCAGACCGTCCGCGATGGCCTGCTCGTCGCCGGCGATACAGATATCGCCGACATCGCGAGCGTCGCCCTGTTCGAGCAGGCGCTGATAGTTGGGCGAGACCTCGGCCTCGCCCAGGATGCGATTGGCGCGCGCCTTGGCCTCGTCGACCTCGTTCGGCGCGCACAGGCAGACCGGCAGACCCGCCACGATGCGCGGCGCGGGCCGCCCGGCCTCGGCGGCCGCCTTGGTGATCCTGGGGGCGATATGGTCACCGATCGCGCGGTCGTCGGCCATCCACAGGATGGTGCCGTCGGCCCGTTCCCCCGCGATCCGCAACATCACCGGCCCCAGCGCAGCCAGCAGCACCGGAACCGGCGAGACCGGGCCCAGTTCGAGCGGATTGTGCACGGTGAACGTGTCGTTCTCGACATTCACCGTGCCCGGACCGCTCATCCCCGCCGAGAGCACCTCGAGATAGTCGCGGGTGTAGGCGGCCGGCCGCTCGTACGGCAGGCCGAGCATGTCGCGCACGATCCAGTGATGCGAAGGGCCCACCCCCAGGGTGAATCGGCCGCCGGCCGCCGCCTGCGCCGAAACGGCTTGCCGCGCAAGCGCGATCGGATGCTGGGCCTGCAGCGGAACCACGGCGGTGCCGAGTTCGATCCGATCGGTGCGCAAACCCATTGCCGCGATCGTGATCAGGGCGTCGAAATCGGTGGGGACCTGTGGAATCCACGCCGTATCCAGGCCCGCGCCCTCCGCCCAGGCGATGTCGTCGAGCATCCGGCTCAGCTTGCGCGCGGAGTCGCCCCGCTCCGGCCCGATCATTACTCCGATACGCACGCAGACCTCCACTCATCGCACCGCACGGGACCTGTCCCGAGATGGTGAATACGTTACTTGCGAAAAAAGAGAATGCCAATACCACCGGCGCTGAACTGCATTTTCACACCAGGCCTCCCACCCCGGTCCAGGCCCCGATCGACGGGCCGGTGAACTGCGCCCGACCGGGAGAAAGCCGGATTCAGGTAACCGGCGCACAACCGACGCACCACACACGACAAGTGTTCACGGCCCGTCACATTCGCCCAGATAACGTCGGGTTCGCCGTTTTCGGCGAGACCACTCAGGGGTTTCGATGTGTACCCACCACTCCCGCCGACATCTACTCCGAGCGCTGGCCGCGACGGCCACGCTCTCCGCGCTCCCGATCGAAGCGATCGAGGCCCGGCCGCATTCGACCCGCGCCCACGATCTCGAGATCGTCACCGTCAGTGATGAATCGGTGGCGATCACCTGGACCACCACCCGCATCGATCCGCTCGGCCGCCGAAGACCGGTCGCGGCCGATACCGAACTCGCCCTCGCCCCCGCGGATTCGACGAGTCCGCCGCGGGTCGTCTACGCCGACTCCCGCCCGACCGCCTATCACTACGCCGAGATCCATGGCTTGGAGCCCGGGCGAAGCTACCGATTCGAAGCGCTATCGGCCGGTGTGCGCGCGGTACCCGGCCTGATGCCGTGGGAAAACGGTGCACCACAGCAGTTCCGGACCCTCACCCCGCCGCCCGGGCGACTGCTGCGCACGCTCGCTCTGGCCAATGACGTGCATTTCGGTGAGGAGGTCAGCGGTGAGCTCATTCCCGCACTGCCGACCGGCGTGCGCCAGGAGCCCGGTCTGGCACCGTATCCGGAGATCATGCTCGAGGCGCTGCTGTCGGATGTGCGCCGGCCCGATCGCGGTGTCGATCACCTCATCCTGGCGGGCGATCTCACCAACGCCGGAACACCGGAGGAGTCCCTGGGCGTCCAGCGCCGGCTCGAGGGCTGGGGCAGACCCGGGCGAGATCTGTTGCTGTGCCGCGGAAATCACGACCGGCCGCGTAAAGGTATGCCGTGGGAATCCGGGCCGCAGCTGGCCGGCACCGCCTACCACGACTGCTGGGGCGCGTGTTTCCTACCGCGGCAACGCCTTTCGAATCACCAGCTCGACGGGCTGCGAGTGATCGGCCTGGACACCACCGACCTGGACGGCTCCGGCGGGCGCGTCGACGCCGAGCAGATGTACCAGCTCCGCAGCGCACTGCGCGATGAACCGGACCAGCCCACACTGGTTTTCGGCCATCACCCGGTAACTCGCGAATCGGCCCGGTCCAATTTCGGTGGCCCCGGCTTCGTCCTCGATCGCCACGACGCGGCCGATCTGCATCGGCTCTACCGCGACGCTCCGGGAACCTTCCTGCATCACAGCGGCCACACCCACCGCAACAAACGCACCCGGCCGGACATCGATATACCGGTCGAATTCCTCGAGGTCGCCTCGATCAAGGAGTACCCGGCCGGATATGCCCTGCTGCGACTCTACGAGGGCGGCTACATGGTCACCTTCCACACCACCCGCTCGGCCGCCGCCCGGCGCTGGAGTACCCGCACCCGATCCGAACTGTTCGGCCTGCAGCAGCGCTACAGCCTGGGTTCCCTGGCCGACCGGAACCATGTGGTGCGTCGCGATCTGTCCGGTATCGCGCGGTCGCCCCGCATCGCGCGGGCCTGAGGCGTGTACCCAGTTACCCGGACTCGCCGCCGGACCCGGACCCCGCCGGTCACCGCTCCGACGAGCCTGGTAGCCGCGATATCACCCGCCCCACCGATGCGACGCGGCGGGCCAGCCGGGCCTGCGTGCTGTGGGCGTGCGCATCGTCGTCGAAACGGCCGCGCGCTCCGAAATCGGGGCCGCCTGCGGCATCGACCGGGCGCCACAGGTTGTGTGCGCGGGGCCGCTCCCGGGATTCGGTCTGCTGCGACCGGTATCCGGTCCGCGCCAGATAGCGGTCCAATATCGCCGGAGCCAGCCGCTGAGCGAGCAGGGTGCCGACGGTGCTCGCGCCGACCCAATACTGCTTTCGCCGTGGATGTCCGGCGGCGAACGCGATCGCCTCGGCCATCACCTCGGGCTGGTAGATAGGGGGCACCGGCTGCGGCCGGTGCGGTAGCCGGGAGAGCACCCAGGAGAACTGCGGGGTGTTCACCGCCGGTGCCTGCACCAGCGTGATGTGCACATCGCTGCGTTCGTGCAGTAGCTCCACCCGCACCGCCTCCACGAATCCGCCGATGGCGTGTTTGGCTCCGCAGTAGGCCGACTGCAGTGGAATCGACCGCTCCCCCAATGCCGACCCCACCTGAACAATGGTGCCGCGGCCCCGTTCGCGCATCCGCTCGAGCGCGATCATCGTCGAATACACCGAGCCCAGATAGGTGACCTCGGTGACGCGCCGGAACTCCTCCGGTGAGATCTCGGCCAGCGGCGCGAACACCGAGGTGAATGCCGAGTTGACCCAGATGTCGATCGGTCCCAGTTCGGCCTCCGCGCGTTCGGCGGCCCCGCGTATCGCCTCGTAGTCGGCGACATCGGCCCGCAGCGGCACTGCCGCACCGCCGGCGGCGCGTACCTCCTCCGCGGCAGCCGACAGGCCCGCGCTACCTCGAGCGATCAGCGCGATACCGGTTCCCGGCGCGGCGAACCGCCGCGCCGTGGCCCGGCCGATTCCGCCGCTGGCTCCGGTGATCACCACTACCCGGTCGTACACAGATCCTCCCTCCGAAACGTCCTGCCGCACTTGGGGTTCGCTGTCATCGGCCGTGATCGCGGAGGAGATCACGGACCCGATCGAATACCGCCAGCGGCGGACCGGCGACCATATTCGCGACCGCGGACGCACCGGTCATCGGATGGGGCCGGGTGGGTGCGAGCGATTCGGCCAGGCGCACCGAGTCGGCGAGGCGACGCAACTGGGTTTCGGAGAACTGCTGACGCAGTAGCGGAAACTCCGCGGCCTCCTCCTGGGCAGCGTGTTCGGTGAGGGCGAGGGCGAAACGGTCGAACCGACCGTCGAACTCGTCGGAATCGACACCGAGGTCGTAGAGTTCGGACAGCGCCTGTTTGGCGTGATTCTCCTCGGCCAGACGGGAATTCACCATCTGCTCGGCACCGAACTCGGCGCGCCGCGCGGCCCGGTGCACCACCTCTTCCTCGGCGGTCTCGTGCACCGCGAGCAGGCGCACCAATTCGTCGAGCTGTTCGGACCGGTCGCCGTGCTGCTCGTGAATCCCCTTCAGTAATTGCGAGATTCGCTCGTGCTGGGCGGTCAGCAGGGCTACGACATCGCCCTCGGTTCGTTCCCGCATCACGACCCACCACCCCGGCTCGGAATGAATTCCTGCGCCTTGGTTTTCGCGCCCTGCACCGCCATATGCCAGCTGTCGGGGTCACCGCGCAGCACCGATTCGGCGGTGTCTTTCATCTGCTCCCAGTCGGCGTGCGGTGGGATCGGCGGCATCTCCGGATCGCAGTGCACGTCCAGCACGGTGGGGCCGTCGGCGGCCAAGGCCTGATCCCACGCCGGACCGAGCTGGTCGGGATCATCGACCGTGATGGCGGCCAACCCGAAGATACGGGCGGCGGCAGCGTAGTCCAGGTCGGGAAGTACCTGGGATTCTTCGAATTTCGGTGATCCGCCCATCGCCCGCAGTTCCCAGGTGACCTGATTGAGATCATTGTTGTGGAAGACGCACACGATCAGGCGGCGATCGGTCCAGCGCCGCTGATATCGGGAGATGGTGAGCAGTTCGGCGAGGCCGTTCATCTGCATGGCGCCGTCTCCGGCCAGGGCGACCACCGGGCGATCCGGGTGCGCGAATTTGGCGCCGATGGCGTACGGGACCGCCGGTCCCATGGTGGCCAGCGTCCCCGACAGCGAGCCACGCATATCACCGCGCATCCGCAGGCAGCGCGCGTACCAGTTGGTCGAGGACCCGGAATCGGCTGTGACGATGGCATTTTCGGGGATCCGATGCGACATTTCCCACACCACGCGCATCGGGTTCACCGGATGCGCGGAGAGCATCGATTGCCGTTCGATAGTCTCCCACCAGCGGGCAACCCCGGACTCGATCCGCTCCCGCCAGCTCCGGTCCGACTTCCGCTCGAGCATCGTGATCAGCTGCGTCAGTGTGGATTTCGCATCGCCCACGATATTGACCTCGGTGGGATAGCGCATACCGATCGCGGTCGGATCGATATTGATCTCGATCGCGCGCGCCTGCTTCAGCTCCGGATAGAATTGCGTGTAGGCGAAATTCGAGCCCACGATGAGCAGGGTGTCGCAGTCGCGCATCATCTCGTAGCTGGGGCGGGTGCCGAGCAGCCCGATCGCGCCGGTCACGAACGGTAACTCGTCGGAGAGTACGTCCTTGCCCAGCAGCGCCTTGGCCACCCCGGCGCCGGTGAAGTCGGCGACGCTGGTCACCTGGTCGGCGGCGCCGCGCGCACCCTGGCCGACCAGGATCGCGACCCGCTCACCGGCATTGAGGATGTCGGCGGCCTGTGTCAACCCGGCGCGATCGGGAACGACGGTGCCCTCCAGCATTCCCGGCGGGCTGGACGGAATCTGTTTGAACTCGTGGCCGGGCGCCCGATACGGCTGCTCCTGCAGATCACCCGGAATGATCACCGCGGTGGGTGCCCGGCGGGCGCGCGCCACGCGGAAGGCCCGGTCCAGTGCGTTGGGCAGCTGCGCGGCGACATTCACCTCGACCAAATAGTCACTGGCCACATCCTTGTAGAGGGACTGTAGATCGATCTCCTGCTGGAAGTGCCCGCCCATCGCGCTGCGTGCGGTCTGCCCGACGATCGCCACCACCGGAACGTGGTCGAGTTTGGCGTCGTAGAGCCCGTTGAGCAGGTGAATCGCGCCCGGCCCCGAGGTCGCGGCGCAGACACCGACCGCACCACTGAACTTCGCGTAGGCGACCGCCTGGAAGGCGGCCATCTCCTCATGCCTGGCCTGGATGAACGCGGGCTGGTCGTCGGCTCTGCCGAAGGCGGCGACCAGGCCGTTGATGCCGTCCCCCGGATATCCGAATACCTGCCGCACGCCCCATTCGCGCAGCCGCTGCAGGACGTAGTCAGCAACTTCTTGCACCATGTCCGCTCCTCCGTGCCGTCCGTCAGGTCGGCGGATCATCCGCCACGGCGGGCGGATACCCGGGCGATCGGATGTCAATCACGGTGTGTGCACGCGGCGGGTGCGGGTAGTCGCGCGACGACGACACCGGTGAGAAGAAAGGTTGCGGGCAATGACCGATTCCCCCGGCCGGACGCATCCGCGCCGGCCCCTCGACGAGCTGCGCGATGAGCTGGTCCGGCGGGTCGATGGTGAGGTGCGATTCGATTCCGGTTCGCGCGCAACCTATTCCACCGACGCCTCCAACTATCGGGCGGTGCCCCTGGGCGTCGTCGTACCGCGCACACCGGAGGACGCGGTCGCCGCGGTGGCAATCTGCCGTGACTACGACGTGCCGATCCTGTCCCGCGGCGGGGGCACCAGCCTGGCCGGTCAGTGCTGCAACACCGCGGTGGTGATCGACTGGACCAAGTACTGCACCCGGGTGATCTCGGTCGATCCGGACGCCGCTCGCGTGGTGGTCGAACCCGGGATCGCGCTGGATCGGCTCAACCGGCATCTGGCCCGCTGGGGCCTGATGGTCGGGCCCAAACCCTCGACCCATGTCAGCTGCACGATCGGCGGGATGATCGGTAACAACTCGTGCGGATCCACCGCCCAGGCGTACGGGAAGATGGCCGATTCGGTGCGCCGCCTCGAGATCCTCACCTACGACGGGGCCCGCGCGTGGGTGGGCCGCGGCGATCCCGGCGCCGACGCCGCGATCGCCGACCTGGTCACCGGACTACGTGCGATCGCCGCCCGCTACGCCGACGATATCCGCGCCAACTATCCGGCCCTTCCGCGCCGCGTGTCCGGATACAACCTCGACGCCCTGCTGCCCGGCCGCGAAGGCGATCTGGCCACGATGCTCACCGGGAGCGAGAGCACCCTGGTCACGGTGCTGCGCGCCGAACTCGACCTGGTTCGCGTTCCCGCCGCGAAAGCGTTGGCGGTCTTGGGGTTCGAGGATGTCTTCACCGCCGCCGACGCCGTACCCCGGGTGGTGGCGCACGAGCCGGCCGCGCTGGAAGGCCTCGATCACCGCCTGGTCCAGCTCGAACACAGCGAGCAGATCGCCGGCCGCGCGATCGAGCAGCTACCCGACGGAAACGCCTGGCTGATGGCGCAATTCGATGCCGGCAACCAGGATGAGGCCGATCGGCGGGCGCGCACCATGATCGAGGATCTGCGCCGGGACAGCGCGCTCTCGGCACGTATGGTGGACGACCCGGCGCGCGAGGCCGAAATCTGGGCCGCGCGCGAGGCCGGTCTCGGGGCCACCGCGTATCCGCCCGACGGCCCCGCCACCCATGAGGGCTGGGAGGACGCGGCGGTGCCGCCCGAACGTCTCGGGAACTATCTGCGCGATTTCGACCGGCTGTTGCGGCGGCACGGATACCGATCCAGCTCGCTGTACGGGCATTTCGGCCAGGGGTGTGTGCACACCCGGATACCGCTGGATCTGCGCACCGCCGAGGGCATCGCCACCTACCGCCGATTCGCCGAGGAGGCCGCGCATCTGGTGGTCCATTACCGCGGATCGCTGTCCGGTGAACACGGTGACGGTCAGTCCCGGGCCGAGTTGCTGCCGATCATGTTCGGCGACCGGGTGGTGGCCGCGTTCGGTGAGGTCAAGGCGCTGTTCGATCCGCGAAACCGGATGAACCCCGGCAAGATCGTCGATCCTCGGCCGCTCGACGGTGATCTGCGCGAAGGTGCGGATTACCGGCCGTGGGAGCCGCGCACCCACTTCGCCT
The DNA here is from genome assembly GCA_017354515.1 of Nocardia sp. Classification (GTDB taxonomy): domain Bacteria; phylum Actinomycetota; class Actinomycetes; order Mycobacteriales; family Mycobacteriaceae; genus Nocardia. The sequence continues at coordinate 9,033 of JAFMQT010000099.1, forward strand.
ACCCCCGCGACGACCACCGCTTCGGCGCGGCGGCCAATCGCTGTGTGGGCGTGGGCAAATGCCGCGGCGAGCACGGCGGAGTCATGTGCCCGAGCTACCGCGCCACCCGCGAGGAGGAGCATTCCACGCGTGGGCGCGCCCGCCTGCTGTTCGAAATGCTGGACGGGGATGTGATCACCGAGGGCTGGCGCTCACCCGAGGTGCGCGACGCGCTGGATCTGTGCCTGTCCTGCAAAGGTTGCCGCAGCGACTGTCCGGTCGGGGTCGATATGGCCACCTACAAGGCCGAATTCCTGTCCCACCACTATCACCACCGATTGCGGCCGATGGCACACTATTCGATGGGCTGGATCCCACTGTGGGCACGGCTGGGCACCGCTGCCGCGCCGATCGCCAACGCCCTCACGCACTCTCGCCGGCTGCACAGGACTCTCACCCGCGCCGCCGGCATCGACCCCCGGCGCGAGCTACCGCGGTTCGCAAGTGATCGATTTACCCGGACATTCACCGGCACAACCACTTCCGCAACAGCCGAGCGCGGCACGGTGCTGCTGTGGCCGGACACCTTCACCAACAATTTCGAACCCGGTATCGCCCGCGCGGCGGTAGCGGTCCTCGAGGCCGCCGGATTCGCCGTCGAGGTCCCGGGGCGTACGGTGTGCTGTGGTCTGACCTGGATCTCCACCGGACAGTTGACCACCGCGTACCGGGCACTGCGCCAAACCCTGCGCACCCTGCGGCCGCAGCTGCGGTCCGGAACCCCGGTGGTGGCGCTCGAACCCAGCTGTGCGGCGGTGCTGCGCTCCGACCTGCCCGATTTGCTGCCCGGTGACCAGGACGCGCACCGGCTCGCCGGTCAGACCCGCACCCTGGCAGAACTCCTCGCCGAGCGCGCACCCGACTGGTCACCGCCGGCCACCGCCGAAGAGGTTCTGGTGCAACCGCATTGCCACCAGCACGCCATCATCGGCATGGACCGCGACCGTGACCTGCTCGACCGGACGTGTTCGCAGGTGCGGGTGCTGGACGCCGGATGTTGCGGTCTGGCCGGGAATTTCGGCTTCGAGCGGGGACATTACGAGGTCTCGGTCGCCTGCGCCGAACACGCGCTACTGCCGGCGGTCCGCGTGGCCGATCCCGGAACCCGGCTGCTGGCCGACGGTTTCAGCTGCCGCACCCAGGTACGCCAGCTGCACCCCGAGGCACAGGTGTGCCACACGGCCGAATTGCTCGCCGAGGCGATCGGAAGGAGATCACCGTGAGTACTACTTTTCCCAGCGAACCCGCCACGACCACAGCGCGATTGCGGATCGAGGGCCCGATCACCGTCGCCGTGTACCGCTTCCCCACCCCCGGGCCCGAGGCCGACGGCACCCTCGCCTGGGAATCGACCACAGCGGTCACGGTCACCGTCGGGGCGGGCGGTGCGACCGGGTTCGGCTGGAGCTACACCAGTCCGGCCGCGGCGACCGTGATCGAGCATCATCTCGCACCCCTGCTCGACGGTCGCCCGCTCGATATCGAGGCCCGGCGAATGGAGATGGTGCGGGCCTGCCGCAATATCGGCACCGGCGGTGTGGTCGCGCACGCCCTCAGCGCCGTGGATATCGCCCTGTGGGATCTGCGGGCCCGCCTGCTGGAGCGACCACTTCCGGAACTACTGGGCGCCACCCGCGCCGCAACCCCGGTCTACGGATCGGGCGGATTCACCACCATGGACGACAATCGGCTCGCCCGGCAGATCGGCGGCTGGCAGGCGGCCGGATGCACGGCCGTGAAGATCAAGATCGGCGAGGATCGCGGCCGGCGCACCGACCGCGATCTCGAGCGAATCACCCTGGCCGCCGGTCTCATCGGCGACCGTGACACCCTCATGGTCGATGCCAACGGCGCCTATTCCGTCGCCGCGGCGCAGTGGATGGGCTCGCGGCTCGACCGGCTCGGAGTCGGATGGTTCGAGGAACCGGTCACCAGTGACGATCCCGCCGGCCTGCGCCGGGTGCGCGCCGAGGTGCGCTGCGATGTCACCGCAGGCGAGTACATCTACGACCGATACGACGCGGCGGCGCTGATCGACGTGGTGGACTGCCTGCAGCTGGATGTGACCCGCTGCGGCGGATACAGCGGCTTCCGCGAATGCGCGGCCCTGGCCGCCGCGCACGGCGTCGACGTCTCCGCTCATTGCGCCCCCTCGCTGCACGCCCCGGTGGCCGCCGCAACCGGCAATCTGCGGCACATCGAATGGTTCGCCGACCACGCCCGTCTGGAACCCCTTCTGGCCGAGGGCACTCCGCAAGTCGCCGGCGGACTGCTGCCCCCGCGCGCGGCGGACGCGATCGGCAACGGACACGGGATGCGACCGGCGCCCAACGCCGAGCACTACCGGCTGACCCCGCGCTGATCGGTTCACGACTTCTCGTGCGGCACCGCCGGAGCGAAGACGCAGTACATGCGTAGCGCGGTCTCGGCGACAATCGTGTGGCGTTCGTGCCCGTCCAGCAGGTACATGACCCCGGGCGCCAGCCGGTAGGTCATCTCATTGTCGCGATCGCGGAGCGCGCCGTGCCCTTCCAGGACCCACACCGCCTCGTAGTAGTCCGGATAGTGCAGCGGGGTTTCGGTGCCGGCCGCGACCGTCGTCTCGTGATACGAGAAGCCGACCCCGTCGTCGGCGAGAACGATCCGCTTCGATGTCCACGTGTCGGT
>JAFMQT010000385.1 GCA_017354515.1 Nocardia sp.
GCCGTTCGCGGGTCCGGCGGCGGACCACATCCGTTGATAACGATCAGGCCGCGCGTTAGGGACCCCGCCGCGTCGGCATCCGTGCGACACTGGCACGTCCACGCCTGTTGGGAAGACAGCCTGTTGGGAAGACAGCCTGTTGGGAAGACAGCCTGCTCGGAAGACAATGGGTCGGTAAACCTCGCCCCGGTCGGCTCGGGTCGCCGGTGGCAAGCTGTGGGTGTAAGTATTGCGAGACGCGGGTATCCGTCCGAAAGTCTCGGTCGCACAGGAAAGGAAGGCAAGCACGTGTCATTTCTGCTTCGCGTGCAACTTCCGGATCGCCCAGGAAGTCTCGGTTCATTGGCTGTCGCGCTGGGTTCGGTCGGCGCCGACATCCTCTCGCTGGATGTCGTCGAACGCGGGGCGGGCTACGCGATCGACGATCTCGTGGTGGAGGTCCATGCGGGCGCCCTGCCCGACACCCTCATCACCGCCGCCGAATCCCTGCCCGATGTCCTGGTCGATTCGCTGCGACCATATTCCGGGGTGCTGGACACCCATCGTGAACTGGAGTTGATCGACCAGGTCGCCACCGCCCGCGACGATCGGCTGCAGGTGCTGGTCGACGGCGTGCCGCGGGTGCTGCAGGTCGGCTGGTCCACGGTGATGGGTATGGGCCCGCACGGCGGTCAGCGCCTGGTCGGCAGTACCAGCGCACCGCAGACCCAGGCCGGCTCGGTGCCGTGGATGCCACTGGAGAAGCCCCTGGTGCTCGATCCCGAGGCCGAATGGGTTCCCGAGCTGTGGCGGGATATGGATACCAAACTCGCGGCCGCACCGCTGGGCAACACCGGTAAGGCGCTGCTGCTCGGCCGGCCCGGCGGTCCCGATTTCCGGCCGTCGGAGGTCGCGCGACTGGGGTATCTGGCGGGCATCGTCGCGACCGTTCTGGGCTGAGCGACCGGTTGCGCGGCAGCCCGCCGCGGCAGTCGTGGCTCGGTCAGGCCACTGGTGTCTCGTTCAGGCCGTGGCGCATAACGGTCAACCGCAGTCCGCCGGGCGTGTGCCAGTCCCGTTCGGGAATGTGTGCGAATCCGAGCCGCTCGTAGATGCGGCGGGCATCGCCCATACTCGGCATGGTGGTCAGGACCACCGCCGAAAAGTCTTCCGCACGAGCGGTTTCGATGACCGCGCGCACCAGCGCGGTGCCCACGCCCGCCCCGCGCGCCGGTTTGGCCACTGCGAGCATGCGGAACTCCAGTTCCCCGTCCCGCGCGATATCGGCGTAGTCCGCGCCCGGACGCGCGATGGTCAGGGAACCGAGGATCTGCGCATCCCGGACCGCGACAATGATTTCGGCTGCGGCGGCACGGTTTTCGGTATCGGCCAGCTGCTCCACATAGGGGCTGTCGGCGGGCACGTGCCCCTCGACGACATAGGTTTCGACGGTCAGTTGCCCGATCGCCTCGTAGTCCGGCCGCATCGCGGGCCGGATCATCAGTTCCGAATTCGGCTGTCGCATAGGACTATTCGGCATCCGGTTCCGGGCGGACAGCATCGGGCCCCCGGTCGAGCAGGGTGCGGAATCCGTCCTCGTCGAGAATCGGCACCCCGAGTTCCTCGGCCTTGGCGGCCTTGGATCCGGGAGCGTCACCGATCACAACGAAGGCGGTCTTCTTCGATACCGAACCGGCCGCCTTACCACCGCGCAACAGGATCGCTTCCTTGGCCTGGTCGCGCGAGAATCCCTGCAGCGAGCCGGTGACCACGATCGACAATCCCTCGAGGGTGCGTTCGATGGACTCATCACGCTCATCGCGCATCCGCACGCCCGCCGCACGCCACTTGTCCACGATCGCGCGATGCCAGTCGACGGCGAACCATTCCGCGACGGCGGCCGCGATGGTGCCGCCGACGCCGTCGACCACCGACAGCGCCTCGACCGAGGCCTGTTCGATGGCATCGATATCACCCATCTCGGCGGCCAGCGCCCGGGCCGCGGTGGGCCCGACATGGCGGATGGACAGCGCGACCAGCACCCGCCACAGCGGACGGTCCTTCGCGGCGTTCAGATTCTGCAGGAGCCGCTTGCCGTTGGCCGACAGATCGCCGTTCTTGTTGACGAAAAGCGTTGTGCGGCGCAGCTTCTCCTCGTCCAGGTCGAACAGATCGCCCTCATCGGTGATGACCTCCGATTTGAGCAGGTCGACCGCGGCCTCGTAGCCGAGCGCTTCGATGTCGAAGGCACCGCGACCGGCCACGTGATAGACCCGCTCGCGCAACTGCGCCGGACAGTACCGCTGGTTCGGACAGCGGATGTCGGCATCGCCCTCCTTTTCCGGGGCGAGTTCGGTACCGCATTCGGGACAGTGCGTCGGCATTACGAAGGCGCGTTCGCTGCCGTCGCGGGTGTCGACCACCGGGCCCAGCACCTCGGGAATCACGTCACCGGCCTTGCGGATGGTGACGGTATCGCCGATCAGCACACCCTTGCGCACGACCTCGGAGGCGTTGTGCAGGGTCGCCATGGCGACCGTGGATCCTGCGACGGTGACCGGTTCCATCACCGCGAACGGTGTCACCCGGCCGGTCCGGCCCACATTGACTTGGATATCGCGCAGCCGGGTGGTGGCCTCCTCGGGCGGATATTTGTAGGCGATGGCCCATCGCGGGGCGCGCGAGGTGCTGCCCAGGCGGCGCTGCAGAACGAACTCGTCGACCTTGACGACCTGACCGTCGATCTCGTGCTCGATATCGTGCCGATGCTCGCCCCAGTACCGGACCCGTTCGAGCACAGCGTCGGCCCCCTGCGCCCGCACGGTGTGCGCGGACACCGGCAGACCCCATGCCTCCAGCGCCCGATACGCCTCGTACTGCGATCGCGGGCTGAAGCCGGCCATCCGGCCGAAACCGTGGCAGATCATGTGCAGCCGCCGCCGTGAGGTGACGGCGGGATCCTTCTGGCGCAGCGATCCGGCCGCCGTATTGCGGGGATTCGCGTACGGCGGTTTGCCCTCGGCGACCATCGCGGCGTTCAGATTCTCGAAATCCTCCAGCCGAAAGTACACCTCGCCGCGTACCTCCAGCAGTTCCGGAATCGGGAATTCGGCTGTGGCGGTGAGGTGTTCGGGAATGTCGTCGATGGTGCGGGCATTCAGGGTGACATCCTCCCCGGTGCGCCCATCGCCCCGGGTGGCGCCGCGCACCAGCCGGCCGTTCTCGTAGACCAGATTCAGCGCCACCCCGTCGATCTTGACCTCGCAGACGAAATGGGTGTCGGCGCCGGTTTCGGCGACCACGCGGCCGATCCAGGTGCGCATCTCGTCCTCGTCGAACACATTGTCCAGCGAGAGCATGCGCTCGAGGTGGTCGACCGCGGTGAATTCGGTCGCGAATCCGCCGCCGACCAGCTGTGTCGGCGAATCGGGTGTGCGCAGGTCCGGATGTGCCTCCTCCAGCGCCAGCAGACGCTGGAACAGGGTGTCGAATTCCCCGTCGGAGATGATCGGCGCATCGCGTACGTAGTAGCGGAACTGGTGCTCGCGGACCTGTTCGGCCAGCTGCTGCCATTCGGTGCGCTCGTCGACGGTCGCCGCATCGGAGGCGTCGGCAGCCTCGGCGGCACGCGCGTCCTCGATTCCGGTTTCGCTCACATCTGGCACAGTAGTCCAGCGCTCCGACATGCTCGTATCCGTTCCAGCACGGCACGGGGCGGGCGCGGCGGATCGCCGATCGCGGGCACCTGATGTCACGGCCGCCGACGGCGGACGGCAGGATGTCGAGGGTGCTGCGTAGTTTTCAGGTGACCAACCACCGCTCCCTGGCCGAACCACAGGAACTGCGCCTGGTCGCGAACCGGGCGGGGGCGCTGCCCGCACCCGTCACGGCCGTCCACGGCGCCGCGGCCAGCGGTAAGTCCGCGCTGGTGGACGCGCTCGCCCAGATGCGTGATGCGGTGCTGCGTTCGGTGACCGGATGGGATCCATACGCCGGACCGGTGCGTGCCCCGCATCGCGGATTCGCTGACCGGCCTTCGGAATTCTCGGCCGGCTTCGTCGCCGAGGGCACCCCCTACAGTTACGGCTTCCGGCTCGACAACGCCGATGTCACGGCCGAATGGCTGCATACCCACCCGCACAATCGCAAACGGATCGTCTTCGAACGCGAGGGCGATCAGATCCGGATCGGTCCCATGTTCGAACCGGTCCGCTTCGGCATCACCGCCCTGGTTCCGCTGGTGCGCCCGAACGCGCTGCTGCTCAGCCTGACCGGGCAGATGTACGCCGAGGCGCTGGTCCCGGCCTACCGCTGGTTCGCCGATCAGCTCGATGTGGTGCACGGTGTGGTCGAACCGGATGCCATCGCCGAACGACTCGGCGGGCACATCTCGCGCTCGGCCGATAACGCGGCACGCCTGCTGATGCTGCTGCATTCCGCCGAAACCGGTATCGAGGATCTGCTGCTGGCCGCCAGCGATCCCATGTATGCGGACTATCTGAGTGAACTCGACGGCGAAATCGAGGCCCTGGCAAAGGAATCCGATGCCTGTGCGACCTCACCGGCACGCGCCCGGCAGGTACAGCAGGATCTGGGACTCGACGCGATCGCCCTGCAGCGGGAACTGAGCAATATGCGCGCCGCTCGCGACACCCTGTACGCCCGGATGGTGGCCCGCCGCGGAGTCGGATTGGGCCTGGTCCATGAGGGTATCGACGCGAGCTTCGACATCGCCGACGAATCCACCGCGACACTGGCCCTGCTGCGACTGCTGCCCAGCATCCTCGACGCCCTCGATACCGGCCGGGTGCTCGCGATCGACGATATCGACACCCATCTGACCGGTGACACCGCCG
>JAFMQT010000386.1 GCA_017354515.1 Nocardia sp.
GCGGGCCATATCAGAGTGTCCCTTCGGGAAGGCGGCGCAGATATGCGGCGCGCCGTTCGGCGAGTTCGGTGGCGCGTTCAGTGGCCGACACCCGGCGCAGCATCGGCACCTGCTCATCCAGATCGTCCAGCCGCACCACCCGCCCGCGGGCGCCGAGGTCGGGTTTGGGTCCGTCCGCACCGAATTCGGCCATGCGCAGCGTCAGGATTCCCTCGTTCAGGCCGTCCGAGTCGATCCAGTTCGCCACCCCCGGGTCGGTGGGCGCGATGACGTAGGTGTACGTACCGTCCGCATTGGGTGAGGACTGCGCCTTGTTGAGGCTGCCGGTGCGGTCGACGATATCGAGTGTGGTGCCCCAGATATTGCTCAGCGGAACCGTGAAGTATTCGGCGCCGCCATCACTCACGTCGACGACGAAGGCCTCACCGGGATTCAGTTCGAACCGCCCCATCACATACACCTGATTGCGCATCGCGCCGACCCGGTCGGCCGACCATGCCAGGTTGAAGTTGTTGGGCGCCATCTTGTAGGCGCCGTGGCTGAGTTTGCCGGTGAAGTCGGCGAAGTGCGCCATCATCGCCGCGGTCGCCTCGGCCTGCTCGTCGAGCGTGCGGGCCGGTGTCGTCGGGGCGCCGCCGAGCCGCCGCACCTCGAACTGATTCGGGTCGTCGCGGTCCCAGTTCAACAGCACATCGCGGATATAGAACTCGTGCGCCTGCGCGGTGCTCTGAATGTGGTTGGGCCGCCCGCCCGCGGGATCGGAGTCGACGGTGATGGTGAACGACCCGTCCGAGTCGATATCCATGGTGCGGCCGTTGAGCACCGCGACAGTGCCCATATTCGCGTCCCACAGGGTGAAATAGTTCTCGGTCATCCGGTTTCGGCCGACCCGCCCGCGGATCTCGTACCGCTCGTCACCCGAGATCGGGATGACCCGGTACACACTGTCGGGATTGTCGATGCCCCACCGCGATCCGGGAATCGACCGGCCCTGCACCGGATGTCCGAGCCGGGTGATGCAGGTGACCTTCGGCCGCAGCTTGTCCTGGTTGGACGACCACATCGCCGCCGAGAACATCACCTCCCGATAGGCGGCCTCGAACCGTTCGCGCATGGCGTGCGAGGCCTTCGCCCGGCCGAGCCAGGTCTCGGCGACACTGCGATACGCGGCCCGCACCGTGGGATGTTCGGTCAGTGCCAGGGCCGCGAGTTCTTGTTCGTGCTGCGACGGCGTCGCAACCGGATCGCCGGGGAATTCGGTCATCGTGTCCTCCTGGAAGATGGTGCACCGGAACGGAATCGGCGGTTGTACGCCGCGAACCGCTCGTCTATTCGCGTCTCGTCGAGGCCGTAGTCGGCCGGGGTGTAGGCCGGGCGCGCCGGTTCCCGGGGCCGCTCGGCCAGCCACCGCCGCATCGCCGATTCCGCCTCGGCGGTCAGCGGCACACCGATCGCGTCGTAGACCCGCGCCACCTGGCCGATGGGGTCGGCCACCGCGTCCGCGAACTCGATGTCGGTGCATCGCCGCGCCTCATCGGACCAGCCCGCGCGAGCGGCCATGGCGCGGTCGTTGGTCCATCCCATCCGCTGCAGCCATTGCGCGCCGACGCGATCGCGATCGACCCGGTCCGAATGCATCGCGTGCAGGGTCGCATTGAGGCCGGCGCCCGAGGCGATGGTGTCCCGGGGGTCGCGGTGCATATGCACGATGTGAAGGTCGGGGAACCGCTCGCGCAGGGTGTCCAGATATCCCAGATGGGCGGGCGACTTCAGCACCCAGCGCTCGGCGGTACGGCCGCGCATTCGCTTCTGCCACTGCAGGAATCGCAGCATCCGGTCCAGGTAGGCATAGGCGGGCGCGAAGTCCCGATCGTCGATCCACGAGCGGTACCGCGGCAGGTGCGCACCCGACTCCGGAACGTGGGACAAGAACGCGTCGGACAGGAAGACGATCTCCTCCTCGGGTTCGCGGGCGTACATCGGGTGGATTGTGAACAGTTCGGGAGCCAGCTCCCGCGATGCCCGCTCACGCTGCTCGGCGACCGCGATCCGGGGGTCCTCACCACCGGAGAAGTCGCCACCGCCGAAGTCGTAACCGAGCCGCGGGGCGACCTCGACGACCTCCCAGCCGTACGCGCAATGGAACCGCGAGTCGGCGGCGAGTAGTCGCTGCAGCAGCGTGGTTCCGCTGCGCATCATGCCGACGACGACGATCGGGGCATGGACCCGCTCCCGCAGGATCTCCGGATGCCGCCGGATCCATTCCTGGGCACGCAATCTCATCCGCAGACTGTGCACCAGTCCCGAGCGCAGGATGTGCGCGCCGATATCGTTGAGATCGGCCTCTGCATAGCTGTCGGCCAGCACCGTCAGCGGTTCGATGAACGGCAGCGGACCGAAGTCGTCGAGGTGTTCCTTACCCCGTGCGGCGCTCATCAGGGCGCTCGCGTCGAATGAATCCGCCACGGGCATCAGAACTTCAGGTGATGGCTGACGTCGCCGACCTGATCGACAAACATGATCCTGGTGTCGAACCACCATGCGCCCTCGACCCGATGGAAGGTGTCGCGATAGTGGCCGGTCACGATCACCTGCAGCGGCAGATCGGGGGTCGCCTGGGTGACGCAGTAATACGCGCTCGCCCGCGCGGTTCCGGCCTGCTCGTCGACCTCGATACGCAGGTTGGTGGTCAGATGTTTGGTCTTCGGCGTGCCGTCCTCGTACAGGCGGGTGGCCAGCTCGTACATCTGCCGCACCCCGGCCGTCCCCTCGAAGACGGTTTCGGGCGGACCGTCCTCCATACCGCGGATCCGCCCGTGCGCGAACAGCGCCGCGACACCGTCCAGATCCCCGGAGTCCAGGCGCTCGGCATAGGTGTAGACGAGATTCTCGATCTCCCGGGCAGCGTCGCTCATCGCTGGTAGAAAACCAGTACGCGGGTTCGGTGTCAACGCTTTCGCGTCAATCCCGGGCCAGCTTCTCCAGCGGGTTCGACCGTTCCAGCATGCCGTAGGCCTGCTCCCCATCCCAGCGGTAACGCACCCCGGCCTGGTGGACGACCGGGAAGCTGGGCGTCTCGCGTTCACGCTTCACCTCGTTCATCGAAAAGGTGTCGTCGTCGTGATGGACGTCGTGGGTGGATACGACTGTCTCACCCTCGATTTCGATGGTGCCGTCGGCGGTTTCCAGCACCACCGAGACGTCCTCGCCGAGGGCCCGCAGCCTGCTGAGCCAGGGGGCGCGGATCGCGCGGGCGGGGATCAGCGCACCGTCGCCGGTGAAGACGTACCCCTCGTTGAAGGTGGGCTGACCATCCTCCCGCGGCGGATAAGCGATGTAGCCGAAGGCCTTTCCGCTCGGAAAAACCGCCGACTGCCAGGCGTGGCCGTGGAATCCGGCGAGTTTGCGCACACCCTGGCGGCGGATGCGCAGGCCGGTTCCGTTGAACGACTGCTCCTTGCCCGCCACGGTGACCGAACCCGTCGCGCGGAAAAGCTGTTCGTAACGCGGGCCGCCCATCATCTTGCCCTCGTCGGTCTTGTTCAGCTGGGCCGCCGCGTCGGCCCGCATCGCGCCCTGAACCCACGGCGGCACCGCCATGGTGGCCTCGACGTGGAAGGCGATATCGGTCAGCGGGCCGTCCTTCTTACCCGCCGCCAGATCCGCCGAGGAGGTGCGCACACCCTTACCGTCGTAATCCATGGTCCACGTGGTGAACGGTGCCACGCAGCGGAACGCCAGCCCGCCCGCACCGAGAACGGTGGGACGGCCCTCGGGACCCGCGGACGGCACGGCCGGCAGAGTAGCCCGCAGCCGATACACCTGCCCGTCCGGAAAGGCCACATTGACCTGGATATCGTGGGCGTCCCAGTTGGCGGCGACCGCCTCGACGCCGATGCGCGGCAAGCCGACCGAACCGTCCTCGGCGATGACCCAGAAACTCACCGAATCCCGCATCTCCGGATCGTCGGGACGTTCGGCGAAAACCAGTTCCCGGGACGGATCGATACCACCGGTCAAATCGACAGCCATATGTCCTACCTTTCTCGAATACCCGTAGTCGTCCAGCGTTCGGCCGCGGCGGTGTAGGCCGCGAACCGCGGCCGCAGCGCGTCCAGATCGATATCGAATGCGACCGGATCGCCATGGGTGCTGGGTTCGCGTTCCTGTGCGGCATGCTGCCACCAGTCCCGCATCCGCCGGTCGAATTCCGCGCCGACCTCGACACCGAGCCAGTCGTAGAGCCGGCCGACCTGTCCGATCGGATCGGCCTGCATGGCCCGGAAGTCGATGTCGTAGAAGCGATTTCCCTTCGGACCGGCGCGAAAGGCCATGGTCCGGTCGATGCCCAGCGACCAGTGCTCCACATTGAGCCTGCCGATATAGGCCAGGTCGATATCGTCGCTGAAGGTCCCGATGATATCGGCGTACAGATCGACCACCGACAGCATCACATCGGTCGGATCGCGGTGCGTCATCACGAATTTCGCGTCCGGGAAGACCCGGTCGAGCGCGTCCAGCCACAGGATGTGCGACGGACATTTGAGCCGCCATGGACGCACCGGCTCACCCCAGGCCAGCAGCTTCATGACTCGCTTCTGATAGCGCAGCGTCTCGGTCAGATCCGCCTCGCGCACCAGCCATTCGGAATAGGCGGGGATGCGGGCGAAGGATTGGAACAGGTGCGAGGCGAAACTCATACCCATCAGCTCGTGGCATTCCATCGGGGCATGGGTGTCCATCGGCACGTGGTAGCGGGTTCCGACCATCTCCCCCTTGCCATCCGGAATCCGCGGATCGGCCCCCTCGACCGTCGACGGTGGTGG
>JAFMQT010000713.1 GCA_017354515.1 Nocardia sp.
TCGGGGTGCCCGTCCAGGTCGACGCGGGCGGCAGGGGCCCGCAGGCCCGGCCACGCGGCGGCGAAACCCGGATGCAGCGGACGCGCGTCGACCTCGTCCTCGGGCACCCATTCCAGCGCCGCGCTCTCCCGGTTCGCGGTGGTCTCCAGGGTGTGCTCGGCGTCGGCGACCACGGTGGTGTAGCTCCAGCCACTGGCGGCGGTGCTGGTGACCCGGCTGCCGCGCACCCGGACCGAATCGGGGGATATTCCGGCCTCCTCCTGGGCTTCGCGCACCGCGGCGTGCACGCTGGTCTCGTGCGAGTCGCGGGCGCCGCCCGGCAGCGCCCAGGTTCCGCCCTGATGACTCCACGGCGCCCGATACTGCAGCAGCACCACTGATCCGCCGCCCGGCCGCGGCGCCCGTAGCAGCAGTCCGGCGGCGCCGAATTTGCCCCACTGCTTCGTCCCGTCGGGGCTGATCAGGAAGCCGTCTCCATCACCGCGCATACTCCGCCTCATCCCATCCTCACCGGCGTCCGGTAACGAGCAATCGCCCCGATACCGCGACCGGCACCGCCGATCGTGACCGACACATGTCCAGCGGTACCGGTACGACCACAATAAGCTCGAATCGCGAAGCGGCCCGGCGAAAGAACGGAGGTGGGTATGGTCCGCGTTGAGGTGGCCGGGGTCCGCCACCGATTCGACACGACCCGTACACGCGCCTTCGCCCGCTCCTCACCAGCCCGTCTGGTGGCGCTGGGATTGCTGCTGCTGGCACTGTGCCTGATCGCCGGCACGATCATCGCCGACGATATCGGCAACCGCCAGCGCGGACTCGCCGACCTGCTGGCCGAGGCCGAACCCGACGCGAATTCGGCGCAAGACCTGTACACCTCGCTGTCGGTGGCCGACGCGGCCGCGGGCACCGCGTTCATCTCGGGCGGTTTGGAACCGGCCGCGGTCCGGGACCGCTATACCCAGGCCATCGGCCAGGCCGCCGCCGAATTGGCCGCCCGCTCCGAGACCGGTTCGGGATCGGCGGCATCGGGATCGGACGCGGCGCTGCGCACCCGCATGGCCACCGAACTGCCGGTCTACACCGGCCTGATCGAAACCGCGCGGACCAACAACCGCGAGGGCCATCCGGTCGGCGCCGCCTATCTGAGTGAGGCATCCAATGTGATGCAAACCACCCTGCTGCCGGCGGCCAGGCAATTCCAGCAGCATCGGTCGGCGGCCATCACCGACGGCAGGCTCGGCCCGACGGTGCCGCCGTGGATGGCGATCATCCTGCCGGTGCTCACGCTGGCGACATTGGTGGCGGCGCAGGTGTATCTGGCCCGGCACTGGCACCGGCTGCTGAATCCCGGAATGCTCGCCGCGTCCGCGATCGTGGCGATCCTGCTGATCTGGGTGGTGACGGCCGGATCGATTTCGGCGCTGTCGGCCGCCGACGGCCGCGATCGGGGCGCGGTGCCCACGACCGCACTGGCCCAGGGCCGAATTCTGGCCCAGCAGGCCAGAACCGCCGAAACTCTCAAACTGGTGCGCCGGGACTACAGCGCCGGGTACGACACCACCTTC
>JAFMQT010000100.1 GCA_017354515.1 Nocardia sp.
CGAACCGGGCACGGCGGGTGCGGCAACACCGCGCCGAGCCCGATCCAGCTACCTCTCGAACCGCATTCGCGCAGGCGACCCGGCCCAAGTATGGCAACTTCAGGATAACGGGACCCGCCCGCGTGGATCGGCTCGCATCATCCACGTCAGGAGAATTCCATGTCCGCGATCAATTCCGCGGTGATCATCGGCGGCGGTATCGCCGGTCCGGTCGCCGCCACCGCACTGCGCCGCGCCGGGATCAAGGCCACCGTCTACGAGGCCTATCCCGGACCCGCACACAATGTCGGAAGTGCGCTCGGATTCGCCCCGAACGGGCTGGCCGCACTCGATGTCATCGGCGCCGGCGATGCCGTCCGCTCGGTGGCGGTGCCGCTACCGCGCACCGTGATGTCGGTGGGGCACAAGCAGATCGAAATGCCGACCGGCACCGGGCCCGAACCATTGCAGGTGGTCGATCGCAGTGATCTGCACAGGGCGTTGCACGAGCATGCGCGGCAGTCCGGTGTGCGGGTCGAATACGGCCGCGAATTCGTCGACATCGAGGAGCGCCCGGACGGGGTCAGCGTCCGCTTCGCCGACGGCAGCACCGCCGACGGCGATATCGTGATCGGCGCCGACGGCATCAAATCGCGGGTGCGCACGCTCATCGATCCACACGCGCCCGCCGCGAACTACACCGGAATGCTCGGTTTCGGTGCCTACACCGACTGTGATTTCCCGGTCGCCCCGGGAACCATGGTCTTCGCCTACGGCCGCAGCGCGTACTACCTGTATTGGTCGCGGCCGAATGGACGCATCGGCTGGGGTGCGAATCTTCCCTGGCAGCAATATCTTTCACTGTCGCAGGCGCGCGCCGTCCCGGCCGAGCAGTGGTTGCACACGCTGCGTGCGGTGTATCGCGAGGACACTCCCGGCGGTGAACTGGCCGCACGCACCCGCCCGGATGACCTCGAGGTGGTGGGCGGATTGCACATCATGCCGCCGGTGCCGCACTGGTACCGCGACCGGCTGGTGCTGGTCGGCGACGCGGTGCACGCACCCTCCAACAGCACCGGGCAGGGTGCCTCGCTGGCGATCGAGAGTGCCATCCAGCTCGCCCGCTGCCTGCGCGATGCCGATGATCCGGCAACCGCTTTCGCAACCTACGAACGCCTGCGCCGACCCCGGGTGGAGCAGATCGCCGCTCGCGGCGCCAAGATCAACCAGACCAAGACGGTGGGCCCGGTGCTGCGCCGGCTGCTGCCGGTGATGATGCCGCTGGCCACCAAGCTGATGCGAGTCGAGCAGACGATGCGGCGCGAACAGAGCTACACCATCGACTGGGACGACCCCGTCGATGCACGCGCGGAACTCGCCGCCGGGTGAGATATGCGCTGCGGCAGCCGCTCAGGCCGGCTGCCGCAGCGCATGCGGCTGATCCACCTCATCGAGAAGTTTGGCCGCGATATTGTCCAGCGCCTGATCGAGCTGGGCCCGATCCTGCGGGTCGGCGCTGTCCCAGTCGTCGATATGGCGGCACACCCATTGCCGCCAGGCAGCGCGGATCCGGTCGTATTCGGTCCGTCCGGCGCCGGTCAAAGACAATGTGCCGGCATCGGATTCGACATAACCGCCCCGGACCACCTTGTCGTAGACCGGTTCGAGCACCTCCGGCGGCATCCAATGCGCCTTGGCCACCGAGGCGACATCGGCTGTGCCCCTGGTGCGTTCGAGCATGCGCACCTGCCGGATAGCCCAGGCCTCATCCCGGGCCAGCGGTGAACCGGCCACGCCCAGCAGGTCCGGATTGGGTAGTTCATCGGCGCGCATCCGGTTCATCACGCCGGCCAGCGAGCGCTCCAACCGCAGAATCCGGTCACCGGAATCGGGTACCGAGAAGCCGCCACCGACATCGGCGGCCTCACCCCGGATGCTGTCGCGCAGCGGCACCTGTTTGAGCAGCCAGGCCACCAGGAACCCGACCACCGCCACCGGCACCACCCAGCGGAACACATATTCGATGGTATGGGCGTACGCGTCGATGATCGGCAACGCTTGCGCCGACGGAAGTTTGTGCAGCAGTTGCGGATTCTGCGCCGCGGCCGGCGGCGCTCCGGGCGCGCGCAGCATGGCCTCGCGCAGGTTCGGAGCGAGCTGATTGGTGTAGAGGGTGCCGAAGATCGCGGTCCCGAAGGTCGATCCCAGCGTCCGGAAGAAGGTCACACCCGAGGTCGCGGTGCCCAGGTCGTGATAGGGCACGGTGTTCTGCACGACGATGGTCAGCACCTGCATCGCCAGGCCGATCCCCAGGCCCAGAATCAGCATGTACAGCGACTGCAACCAGAATCCGGTGGTCCGGCCCATGGTCGACATCAGGAACAGGCCCAGCGCCATCACCGCGGTCCCGGCCACCGGGAAGTACTTGTACTTGCCGGTGCGCCCGACCACCTGCCCGGAAATGATCGAGGTGGTGAACAGGCCGACGACCATCGGCAGTGTCCGCACCCCGGACGCGGTGGCCGTCACGCCGTTCACATACTGCAGATAGGCCGGCAGATAGGTCATCGCGCCGAGCATCGCGAAACCGACGATGAAACTCAGTACCGCACAGACGGTGAACACATTGCTGCGGAACAGATGCATGGGCAGCATCGGTTCGGCGGCCCGGCGTTCGACGAAGACGAACGCCACGATCGCGACCACCGAGACCGCGAACAGTCCCAGAATCGTGGCCGAACCCCACGGATATTCCTGCCCGCCCCATTCCAGCGCCAGGATCAGGCAGCTGACACCGACCGCGACCAGGGCGATTCCGGCGTAGTCGACCACCGGGCGAACCGCCGCCTTGATCGACGGAATCGCCCGCGCGGCCGCGACGATCATGATGATCGCCAGCGGCACGTTCACATAGAAGCACCACCGCCAGCTGGCGTGATCGGTGAACAATCCGCCCAGCGTCGGGCCGACTACCGTGGTGACACCGAATACCGCGCCCAGTGCGCCCTGATACTTACCGCGATTGCGCAACGGGATCACATCGGCGATCAGCGCCATCGAGGTCACCATCAGACCACCGGCGCCGATACCCTGAATCGCACGCGCGACGACCAGCAGGCCCATCCCGTGCGCCAGTCCGGCCACCATAGATCCGACGATGAAGATGAATCCGGAGATCTGGAAGATCAGTTTGCGGCCGAACAGATCACCGAACTTCCCGGCCAGGGCCGTGGCGACCGCCTCGGCTAGCAGATACGACGTCACCACCCAGGCCATATGCCCGGAACCGCCGAGATCGGCGACGATGGTGGGCAGAGCGGTGGAGACGATGGTCTGGTCCAGCGCGGCCATCAACATACCGAGAACCACGGTGATGAAGACGACGTTCACTCGGGTCGAGCTGACGGATGCGGACGGTTCGGCAACGGCGACGGCACCTGGCATTAGCCGATTATGTGCGCTGCGGCCGGTTTACACAGCACAACACGGCGATCGGCCAGAGGAGTTGGGATCTCGACCGTCGCAGTCGCCGCCGCGGTACCCGCCCGCCGCCCTTCGTTGCCGCGCCTGAACTTTCACCCGGATTCGGTGTGCAGCAAGATGGAACGCGACCTTCCCCACGTTTCACAGCGAGGTTCATATGGCGTGGAAGCCCGCAGACATCCCGGACCAGCACGGACGCACTATCGTCGTCACCGGCGCAAACGGCGGAATCGGTAAGCACACCACCGCCGCCCTGGCCGCCAAGGGCGCCACGGTCGTGATGGCCTGCCGCAATACCGCGACCGCCCAGCGGGTCGCGGACGGTATCGAAGGCGATGTCCGGGTCAGCGCGCTCGATCTCGCCGACCTGGTATCGATCCGCGAATTCGCCGAGCGCTGCGGCGAGATCGATGTGCTGATCAATAACGCCGGCCTGATGAACCTGCCGTTCTCCCGCACCAAGGACGGTTTCGAAACCCAGTGGGGCGTCAATCATCTGGGCCATTTCGCGCTGACCGGAATGCTGCTGGACCGGATCGGCGATCGGGTGGTCACGCTGTCGAGCATCGCCCACCGGCAGACGCCGAAATTGTGGATCGATGATCTGAACTACGAACGTCGTCGCTATCAGCGCAATCTCGCCTACGCACAGGCCAAGCTGTCCAATCTGATGTTCGCGCGCGAACTACAGCGCCGGCTGTCGGCGGCCGGATCCACGGTGCGCTCGTACGCGGTCCATCCGGGGGTGGCGGCCACCGATCTGTTCACCCGCACCGAGACTCCGCTGGACTGGGTCTCCAAACCGTTCGTCGCGGTGATCGGCCACTCCCCGCGAAAGGCCGCCGAATCGAGCCTGTTCGCGGCGACCACCGCCGACGCCGACCCGGAGATCTATTGGGGTCCGACCCAGCTGTTCGGCTCGCGCGGCCCGGTCCGGCCCGCGCCCTCGACCGGGCTGTCCAAGAACGCGGAGTTGCAGCGCAGACTGTGGGCGGAATCCGAACGCCTCACCGGCGTGCACTATTCGCTCTGAGCCGGCACACCGGCCGGTGGAGCCGCACACCTCACACTACGGCCGCTGTAGTAGACGGGTACCGTAGAGGCGTGTCCGCACCTCATCGCCGCCCGGCTCTGATCATCCTGGTGATCGTGGCCGCACTCGCCTGCCTCGGGCTGGGCTGGTGGCAGTGGGGACGGTTCCAATCGGCCACCGGTACCGGGCAGAACCTGGGTTATGCGCTGCAGTGGCCGCTGTTCGCCGGATTCGTCGTCTTCGCCTACTTCCGGTTCGTCCGACTCGAGCGTGAGGGCCTCGAGCGTGAGGGCACGGCCGAGGATTCACCGGTCACCGAGGACCCGGCGGCACCCGTCACCGTGCGCTCACTTCGGCGGCGCACCAAATCCGCTGCGCCACGGGAGATTCCGGCGGGCATCCTGCCCGAGCGGCCGGTCGCGGCCCGCCACGACGATCCCGAACTGGCCGAATACAACAGATACCTCGCCGAACTCAACGCGCGCGAGCAGATCCACGCCGCCGGACCGCGCGGCGGCGACACCGAGAGGAGAGCCGGTTGAGCGCCGATCAGCCCAGCACCCCGGCCACCACCACACCGGCCCCCGCCCCGCCGGCACCGGCGGGCGTACGCGATACCGGCCGGATCCGCTCGGCCCTGACCCGCTACCGGGTCCTGGCCTACGTCACCGGTGTCTGGCTGCTGCTGTTGTGCGCGGAGATGGTGTACAAGTACCTGCTGATCGACGACAGCAGCAAGGCGCCGCACTGGCTGTTCTATGTCGGCCAGATTCACGGCATCTTCTACATGCTGTACCTGGTGTTCACCATCGACCTGGGGATCAAGACCCGCTGGAAGCCGGTCACCCTGCTGGTCACGGCCCTGGCCGGAACCATCCCGTTCCTGTCCTTCGTGTGCGAGCACTACCGCACCCGCCAGGTCCGCGCCGATTATCTGAGCTGAGCGCTCGGATCAGCCGACGCTGTTGGCCAGTTCGGTCAGCACGGGCAGCAGGGCGCGCAGGGCCCGGCCGCGGTGCGAGGCGGCGTCCTTCTCGGCCGGACCGAGCTGCGCGGAGGAGGCCGTACCGCCCTCCGGGATGAACAGCGGGTCGTAACCGAAACCGCCCTCGCCCACGGGTTTGCGCGCGATGGTTCCCGGCCATTCGCCGCGGGTGACCACCTCGCGGCCGTCGGCGACCAGAGCACAGGCCGAAACGAAGCGGGCGCCGCGCCGATCGTCCGGAACATCCGACAGCTGGGCCAGCAGCAGATCGTTGTTGGCGGTGTCGTCGCCGTGCCGGCCGGACCAGCGGGCCGACAGCACCCCCGGCATCCCGTTGAGCGCATCGACCGATAAACCGGAATCGTCGGCGACACAGGCCAATCCGGTGGCCGCGGCCGCATCGCGCGCCTTGGCCAGTGCGTTCTCCTCGAACGTCGCCGCGGTCTCGGGGGCCGCGGGGAACGGCGGTACCTCGTCGAGGCCGATGACCTCGAGCCCCACGACGCCGGCCTCGGCGAGTATGCGGCGTAACTCCCCCAGCTTCTTGGCGTTGCGGCTGGCGACCAGAACCCGGCGCGTCACTACTTCTTCTTCTCGTCCGGCTCGAGCAGCCGGCCCGGATAGGGTTCGGCCAGCGCCTGTTTCTGCACCTCGAACAGCTGACTACAGCCCGCCAGCGCCGAATCGAGCAGCTTGTCCAGCGTGGAACGCGGGAAGGTCGCGCCCTCGCCGGTGCCCTGGATCTCGACGAGGGTTCCGGTGTCGGTGGCGACGACGTTCATATCGACCTCGGCGCGCGAATCCTCCTCGTACGGCAGATCCAAGCGCACCCGGCCGTCCACCACACCCACGCTCACCGCGGCGATCATGCACGAGATGGGCTGCGGATCGGTGAGCCGGCCCGCCGCACCGAGATAGGTGATCGCATCCGACAGCGCCACATACGCACCGGTAATGGCCGCGGTGCGGGTGCCGCCATCGGCCTGCAGCACATCACAATCCACAGCGATGGTGTTCTCGCCGATCGCGGCCAGGTCGATGCAGGCCCGCAGCGACCGGCCCACCAGCCGGCTGATCTCCTGGGTGCGTCCGCCCACCTTTCCCTTGACCGACTCACGCCCGCTACGCGTGTGGGTGGCGGCCGGCAGCATCGCGTATTCGGCTGTGAGCCAGCCCAATCCGGAATCGCGGCGCCACGGGGGCACGCCCTCGGTGACGCTCGCGGTGCACATCACCCGCGTACCACCGAATTCGACCAGAACAGAACCCGCCGGATGTGTGGTGAATCCCCGGGTGATCCTTACCTCGCGGAGTTCGTCGTCCGCCCTGCCATCGGCTCGTCTAGACACAGTCGCCAGCCTAGGCGATAGCGGTGAGGACTCTCGCGGGACGGGGTGCGGGAACCGGAATTCCGGAAGCTGTGACATCGAGGATCAAACGATCATCGACGATCAATCGATATCGATGACCTCGCCCGGTGATACCGCCCGCAGCGGACCGCTGAACTGTTCCTTGGCCTCGGCGATGACATCCTCGCGCGCGGTCCACGGCGGAATGTGGGTCAGCAGTAACTCACCCACCCCGGCCTGCGTGGCGATCTGCCCGGCCTCGGTGCCCGACAGGTGGATACCGGCGGGGCGGTTGTCCGGATCATGTGTCCACGATGCCTCCGACAGCAGGATGTCGGCCCCCTGGGCCAGCTCGACCACCGCCGGGCACATCGCGGTGTCGCCGGTGTAGACCAGAACCTTCCCGGAGGCGGTGGTGATGCGCAAACCGTAGGACTCCGGCGGGTGATACATGCGGCGCGAAAGCACCCGGTGACCGGGCCCGAACTCGTATTCGCCGCCGTCGCTCCAGACCCGCGCGTCGATCACATCGGACCAGTCATCACATTCGCCGCCGACCTCGGCCGAGGCGTTGCCGATCCGCTGCGGCGCGTCAACGGGGGCATACAGCACCGCCTTACCGCTCGGCGGATTCGGGTGGTAGCGCCGCCACACCAGCAGCCCGGGCAGATCCAGGCAGTGGTCGGCGTGCAGGTGGGTCAGGAACAGGTCGACATCACCCGGGTTCTGGTGCCGCTGCAGCGCACCCAGAACTCCCGGACCGAAATCGATCACGGTGGGGGTCATATCCGGACCGGTCAGCAGGTAACCCGACGCCGGGGAATCCGGACCGGACACGCTGCCCGAACACCCGAGGACGGTGAGGCGCATTCCCCCATGCTGCCACGCTGCGTTCTGACTCAACTGGGGATCCCCCAAATCGCCGGCCTGGTGGCGCTGTCACCTCGACGATGCGAGGGGGCCGGCGCTCTCCCCGCGACGATGACGACGTTCATTGCCGGAGAGTACCCAGCCGGCCAGCACTCCACCCACCGCACCGAAAAGATGCCCTTGCCAAGAGATTCCGGGCTGGCCGGGTAACACCCCCCACAGCACCGACCCGTACAGCACGCCCACCACCGCGCCCAGCAGGAGCTGCCACCACGTGCGGGTGAACAGGCCGCGGCACAGGATGTAGGTGAGCCAGCCGAAGACCAGCACCGACGCGCCCAGATGTACGGTGCCCGAACCCCCGGTCAGCCAGGTGCCGGCCCCGGCGACGATCCAGATGATCGCGGTCGCGGCCAGACCCCGCCCGATTCCGCTCAGCAGCGTCAACATCCCGAGCACGATGACCGGCAGGGTGTTGCCGATGAGGTGGGTCCAGCTGGCATGCAGCAGCGGAGCGAAGACGATCCCCTCCAGACCGGCGGTACTGCGCGGTTTCACACCGGCACCATCCAAATCGTGGTGGGCCAGCGTATCCACACCCTCGACCGAGTACAGCACCGCGACGAATCCGAGCGTGAGCGCGATAGCGCGCTGCCACAACAGTTTCAGCGCTCCGGCGCGGCCCGGCGTCCCGGATGAAGTGCTCGCCGGAGGCCGGAACGCCGACGGCGCTGAGGAACCCGGCGCCGCTGAGGAACCCGACGCGGCCCGCGCCGAGCGTTCCAGCTCGGCGCGCATCGCGGCGATCCGATCGGGATCGAAGGACGCACCCATCTGCTCGGCCACCGTCGGCACCTCCTAGCGAGACGGCTCCTGTCCTTCGAGACTACCGCCAAGAACCCGGGCGGCCGCCCGCCTCACGCCCAGAGCTGGCCTTCCAGGCGCTCCTCGGCTTCCGCGAGAGTTCCGTCGTAGGCGCCGGTCGACAGGTATTTCCAGCCACCGTCGGCGACGACAAACGCGATATCGGCCCGTTTACCCGCCCGCAGCGCCTTGTTCCCCACGCCCAGCGCGGCATGCAGGATCGCCCCGGTGGAGATGCCGGCGAAAATGCCCTCTTCGAGCACCAGTTCCCGGGTCCGGCGTACCGCGTCATACGGCCCCACCGAGAAACGCGAGGTCAGCACGGTTTCGTCATAGAGCTCGGGAATGAATCCCTCGTCGATGTTGCGCAGTCCGTAAACCAATTCGCCATAACGCGGCTCGGCGGCGACGATCGCGATATCGGAAATGTGTTCGCGCAGATAGCGACCGGTCCCCATCAGTGTGCCGGTGGTTCCCAATCCGGCGACGAAATGCGTGATCTCCGGGAGATCGGCCAGGATCTCGGGGCCGGTACCGCGATAGTGCGCCTCGGCATTGGCCGGATTTCCGTACTGGTACAGCATCACCCAGTCCGGGTTCTGCCCGGCGATCTCCTTGGCCCGTGCGACCGCCTGATTCGAACCACCGGCCGCCGGGGAATCGATGATCTCGGCGCCGAACATGGTCAGCAGCTGCCGCCGCTCCACCGAGGTGTTCTCCGGCATCACGCAGACCAGGCGGTAGCCCTTGAGCTTTGCCGCCATGGCCAGCGAGATCCCGGTATTACCGCTGGTCGGCTCGAGTATCGTACATCCCGGCCGCAGCAGGCCGTCGGCCTCGGCGCGCTCGATCATGCGCAGCGCCGGACGGTCCTTGATCGACCCGGTCGGGTTGCGGTCCTCCAATTTGGCCCACAGCCGCACATGGTCCTCGCCGTCCCACTTCGGGGACAGTGTGCGCAAACCCACCAGCGGCGTATCGCCGAGGGTCTCGATGAGCGATTCGTACCGGGCCATCAGCGAATGGCTGTGGGGTTCACCGAGCCTCCGGCAGGGTTGTCCAGGCCGCCTCCGGCAGTGTTGTCCAGGCCGCCTCCGGCGACTGCCGGGAGGATCGTCACCGACCCCTCCGCCGGAACCTCGGCCGCCAGGCCGCCGGCGAAACGCACATCCTCATCATCGATGTAGATGTTGACGTAGCGATTGAGTTTGCCGTCCGAGAGCAGCTTCTGCTCGATCCCCGGATAGCTGGCCTCGAGATCACCGATCACCTCGGCGAGGGTGGAACCGGTCGCGCTGACCCGCTTCTCACCTCCGGTGAGGGTGCGCATGATGGTCGGAATGGACACGGTGACCGACATGGGTGCTCCTGTTTCTCATCATCGTTCTCGGGAAGGGGTCGTTCTCGGGAAGAGGGCTCGTTCTCGGCAGAGGTCGGGCGAGGTGTTTCAGTCCCGCGCGTACTCGGGCACGATGCGAACCGGCTCCTCGGTGACCGATCCGTCGATGATCCGATAGCTGCGCAATTCGTGCTCGTGCGGATCCCGGGTGGAGATCAGTACGTAGTGGGCGTTGGGTTCGGAGGCGTAGGAGATGTCGGTGCGGCTCGGATAGGCCTCGGTGGCGGTGTGCGAGTGGTAGATCACCACCGGTTCCTCGTCCCGATCGTCCATCTCGCGCCACACCCGCAGTTGCTCACCGGAGTCGAACCGGTAGAAGGTGGGTGAGCGCTCGGCGTTGAGCATCGCCACGAACCGATCCGGACGATCCGAGCCCTCGGCCCCGGCGATCACACCGCACGCCTCGTCGGGATGGTCGCCACGGGCATGCGCCACCATCGCCTCCACCAGGTCGGCCCTGATCACCAGCACAGTTCGAATCCTTCCACGCGTCCACGGGGCAATCGGCCCGGCGGACCTGCCGCTGCCGTCAACGGCCGAGGATATTCGGCTATTCCCGCACGCCGGACCCTCGACCCCGGATGGAAACGAATTCACCACGGCCGCAGGCGGTTACGGTGCGAGCGCGTGCAGCAGCGAATCCTGCATCCAGGTGAGCCAGTGATAGACGTCCAGATGGGGTGCGCGCGGATCGTCGGGATCGAGACGATCGGGCGTGTCGGCCTCGATCCCCAGCGCGGTACCCAGCGCCAGCCGCACATCGTTGAGCGCGTTCAACCAGGCATCGGCCTGTTCCGGGGTGAGCACGATCTTGCCGCCGCGCTCGGGCAGGGTTTCCAGCACCACCGTCCCGGCCGCGACCTTGGCATCGATGATCTCGGGTTCGTGCAGCCCACGCAGCGCGCTGTTGAGGTCGGCGCGATCGGCGTCGGGAGAACCCGGTTCCTTCCGGTGGAAGTCGGGCAGTAGCCGGGCCAGCCTCGGATCCTCGGGCGGTGTGCTGTTGCCGGTTCGGAGGCCGGTCATGGCGGCCAGTTCGTCCTCCGGGTTGGATCGGGCCCGGCCGGTGAGCAGTCCGGTAACCGCCCCCACCAGCGAACGCAGCACATCCGCTTCCCGGGGGTCCATCTCCGACCGCAGCTTGAGCCCGCTCAGCGAGTTTCTTCGGCTCCACTTGCGCACAGAGCCACCGTAGTCGGCGCGGTCACTGGTCACGTTGCATGGTGGCCCACAGCCCCGCGGCATGCAGGCGTTGGACGTCGTGTTCCATCCGGTCGCGCGACCCCGAGGACACCACGGCCCGGCCCTCGTTGTGCACCTGCAGCATCAGCTCGGTTGCCTTGGCTTTGCTGTACCCGAACAGCTTCTGGAAGATGTAGGTGACGTAGTGCATCAGATTAACCGGATCGTCCCAGACGACCGTGACCCACGGGCGATCCTCGGCCTCCAGGATCTCGGTGACCTCGACGGCTTCCGGGGTCGCCTGCGCCGCGGACGAAACGGCGGCCCTCGCACGCACAGCTTCCCGCTCCGCTACCGCCTCCGGGCTCGCCGGGCGCGCGGTGTTCGACGGCGGCGCTTCCGAGAGCCCTGCCTGGCCACGCTCCGCTACCGCCTCCGGGCTCGCCGGGCGCGCGGTGTTCGACGGCGGCGCTTCCGAGAGCCCTGCGTGGTCACGCTCCGCTACCGCCTCCGGGCTCGCCGGG
>JAFMQT010000714.1 GCA_017354515.1 Nocardia sp.
GGCGGCTGCGCAATCCGTATCTCGCGCTGGCCGGATCGTCGCTGCTGGCGGTGTCCGCGATCGCGACCGCATCGTTGACCGGTACTCCTGGAGCGGCCGTCACCGTTCCCGGTTGTCTGGGGTTGGCGCTGGTCTGCGGGTACACCTTCGGCTGTGCGATCGGACCGCGGGCGACCAGTGCGGTGGTGGGTCTCGGTATCGCCTTCGTGCCCTCGGCCGGGGTGGCATTGCAGGGCCGCGCGGTCGGCCGGGTCGAATACTCGCAGACCTGGTATCGCAGCGTGGATGCCGCGGCGCAGGGCCCGCTCGCCGGAATCGTCAGTGCCGCAATAGTTGTCGGCTGTGCCGTGATCGCCGTGATGATCGGCCTGCTGCGGCCCCGGCGGGCGCTCGCGGTCAGGTCCGACTCAGATCGCTGACCACCTGGAACTCCAGTCCGTCGGCGTCGGCGAGGAAGACCGGCTGGGTGGTGTGGGTGCCGCGCACCCGGACCTCACCGCGCGGACCGCCGTAGCGGACCCGGTGGGCCTGGCGTTCGATATCGCGCACCGCGAGGCTACCGGCGGCCTCGGCAAGAGAGGCGAACAGCAGCAGACCCTCGTAGCAGGATTCGCCGATATTGGTCAGGGCCGGGGCAAAGGTTCCATAGCGCGCCGCGTACCGGCTGCCGAAATCCATTACTTCGGGCGTTACCAGTGATTCGAAGAATCCGGACGCGGTGAACAGTCCGCGGGTGCTGTCCGGACCTCCGGCATACAGCACGTCCTCGCTGATCGCGATGCTCAGCCGCAGCATTCGCTCGTCGAGTCCGGCCTCGGCGAAGGCCCGGTTGAATGCCGCGCCGTCCGCGCCGACGAGGAGCAGCAGGACCCCCTGCGCCGAGGAGTTCCGGATGAGTTCCAGCGCCGGACCGAAATCGCGCCACCGGAGCGGGAAATAGGCCTCGCCGACGATCTCGATTCCGCATTCCGCGGTCGCGTCCCTGGTGACCCGCGCGGTGGCGCGTGGCCAGACGTAATCGTTGCCGATCACACACCAGCGGCTGATACCCCGCTCGGCCCGGAACCAGCGCAGTGCGGGAAAGAGTTGGTGGTCGGGCGTCTCGCCGACCATGTACACCCCGTCGGCGCATTCGCCGCCCTCGTATGCGGCGGTGTACACATACGGCACCCGGCCGGCGGTGCGCGGCGTCAATGCCTGGCGCGCGGAGGACAGATGCCACCCCACCACACCGTCGATGACCCCGGTGCCGATCATCCGGTCGACCCGGTCGGCGAGGATCGGCAGCGGCGCGGCGGCGTCCACGGTGTGCAGCCGGACCGGACGGCCCAGAATTCCGCCTGCCCGATTGAGGTCCTCGACCGCCAGTTGGGCGCAGTTCTCACAGGAGGGACCGAAAATCCCCGCCGGACCGCTCCCTGGCACGGCGAACGCGAGGTCAACGGTCGTGCGTTCGCCGAGATTGGTCGCACCCGCCATCGAAACCTCCGCTGCTGAATAATTGCTCGCACGGATTGTCGTTCCAGGCAAGCGCTATGTTAGCGCCCGACCGGATCGGATCTCGC
>JAFMQT010000387.1 GCA_017354515.1 Nocardia sp.
CCGAAGTCGAAACTCGCCTGCCCGGAGATTCCGAACGTCTTGGCTTCCTTGGTGAAGATATGAGCCAATTCCGCATTGCGCAGCAGGGCCTTGGACGGGATGCACCCGACGTTCAGGCATACGCCACCCCAATATTTCTGCTCGACGATCGCTGTTCGCAAGCCGAGTTGAGCGGCCCGGATCGCGGCGACGTAACCGCCGGGACCAGCGCCGAGAACGACGACATCGTAGTGGGAAGTCACGGCCCCGAGCCTAACAGTGCGGTGCCTGGCGTCCATCGCGGTGTGCTACAGGCGCACCCCCGGCGGGCGTGCGCCACAATGGCTGCCATGAGCGGCGTCGAACCAGGGGATGATCCCTATCTGTGGCTGGAGGATGTGACCGGTGAGCGAGCCCTGGCCTGGGCCCGCGAACACAATGATGTGGTGATCGAGCGCTTCGCCTCCGGCGCCCGCTTCGACCGGCTGGACGAGCGCATTCTCGCGATGCTCGATACCGACACCCGGATCCCGTATCCGGCCCGGCGCGGCCCTTGGCTCTACAACTTCTGGCGCGACGCCGACCACCCCCGCGGGCTCTGGCGCCGAACCACTTTCGACGAATACCGCAACGAGAATCCCGCCTGGGATGTGCTGATCGATGTGGACGAACTCGCCGCCACCGAGGACGAGAACTGGGTGTGGGGCGGCGCCGCGGTGCTGCGGCCGACCCAGGAACTGGCGCTGATCAGCCTGTCGCGCGGCGGCGCCGACGCCAAGGTGGTCCGCGAGTTCGACCTCACCACACGAACATTCACCGACCCCGCCGCCGGCGGCTACTACCTGCCCGAAGCGAAATCGCAGGTCAGCTGGATCGACGCCGATACCGTCTATGTCGGAACCGATTTCGGTTCGGGCAGTCTCACCGACTCCGGCTATCCACGCCTGGCCAAACGGTGGCGACGCGGAACCCTGCTCGCCGAAGCCGAAACGGTGTTCGAAGGTGAGGCCACCGATGTCATGGTTTCGGCCGGCTACGATCGCACGCCCGGATACGAGCGCCACTATCTGGCCCGCGCCACCGACTTCTTCAACGAATCGGTATATCTGGTCGACGCCGACGGCAGGCCGCACCTGATCGACGTACCCAGCGACGCCGCCGAATCCTGGTACAAGAATTGGCTGCTGATCCAGCTGAAATCCCGGTGGGAAGTGGGCGCTGGCAGCTATCCGGCGGGTGCGCTCCTGGTCATCGATATCGACGAATTCCTCGGCGGCGCCCGCGATTTCGATGTACTGTTCGCCCCCGATGCGCACACCGCGCTGCACGGTTACGGCTGGACCGAGAACCACCTGCTGCTGATCACGCTGCAGGATGTGCAGACCAAACTGTATGTCCTCACCCCCGGCCGATCCGGCTGGACCCGGGAACCGCTGGCCGACACCCCGTCCATGGCCACCACCAATGTCATGAATCTGGATCCGATCGAGGGCGGCGACGAATTCATGCTCAGCACCAGTGGTTTCACCACTCCGGCCACACTGCTGGCCGGTGCGGTCGGGCGCACACCGGTTCCACTCAAGAAAGCGCCCGCGTTCTTCGCGGCCGACGGCATCGAGACCGAACAGTTCTTCGCGCGTTCGGCCGACGGAACCATGGTGCCCTACTTCGTCATTCGCGATCGCGAGCGGCGCGGTACCCCCGGCCCGACCATCATGTCCGGATATGGCGGTTTCGAGGTCTCGCGCACACCCGGTTACAGCGGCGCCGCCGGAATGGGCTGGCTCGAACGCGGCGGCACCTGGGTGATGACCAATATTCGCGGCGGCGGCGAATACGGCCCGGACTGGCACACCCAGGCACAGAAAGCCAACCGCTACAAGGTCTATGAGGACTTCGCGGCCGTCGCGCAGGACCTGGTCACCCGCGAGATCACCAGCACCGCACAACTCGGCGCGGTCGGCGGCAGTAACGGTGGTCTGCTCATGGGCGTGATGCTGACCCGCTATCCGGAACTGTTCGGCGCTCTGGTCTGCCAGGTGCCATTGCTGGATATGAAGCGCTATCACCTGCTGCTGGCGGGCGCCTCCTGGGTCGCCGAATACGGCGATCCGGATAAGCCCGAGGAATGGGCCTACATCAGCGAGTACTCGCCGTATCAGGTCGCGATGCACGCCGACCCGGACCGCCACTACCCACCGATACTGCTGACCACCTCCACCCGCGACGACCGCGTCCACCCCGGGCATGCCCGCAAGATGGCCGCACTGCTGCAGGCGCAGGGCCGGACCGTCTGGTATCACGAGAATATCGAGGGCGGGCACGGCGGCGCCGCCGACAACAAGCAGATGGCCTTCCAGTCGGCGCTGATCTACGAATTCTTCACCCAGATGTTGATGACCTGATCACAGATCCCGGATCCAGCTCTCGATACGGTCGGCGGTGGATCCGGGATCGGTGATCCAGCCGTTGTGCCCCAACGGTTTCGGCTCGTGCCAGGTACTGACCCGGGCCTTCGGCAATTTGCTCAGCAGATGCGCCGAGGCGCTGCGCGGGGACAGTTCGTCGGCCGACATGGTGATCGACAGCACCGGCAGCGTCAGCCGCGAAATCCGCTCGTCATAGTCGATATCGGCGCCGACCGGCACGAACCTTCCGGTCCGCGCCACCCGGGCCCAATCCGAGATCAGCACCTTCGACTGCCGGCCGAAACCACCGGCGGTGATCCGATCGCCGGGCCAGAACCCGGTCAGATTGGCGGTCAGGGATATCGCGGCCGGGCCGACCATCATCGCCGACCGCGCGATACCCCGGTAGCCACGGAAATACGGTGTCCCCGAGGCGATCAGGATCAGCCCGGCGAGGCGGCCCCGGATCCGTGCCGCGTACATCACCCCCAGCTGCCCGCCCATACTGTGGCCCAGCAGCATCGGCGTACTGTCCGGGAACCGCGTCCGCACCGCCTGGAAGATGGCCGGGAAATCCACCGATACGAGTTCGTGATAGCCGTAGCTACTGGCCGGGCCCGGCGCCGGCCGGCTGTCCCCGTTACCACGCAATTCGCCGATCGCTACATCGAATCCGCGACCGGCCAGTTCCCATGCGAAATCGGCGTAATAGGCCCCGGGCACACCCAGCCCCGGAATGATCACGATGACCTGCCGCGGCGCATCCGCGCTGATCGGATGACGATGCGGACCACTGGCCGCGACGAACCGCACCGGCACCGTCGAACCGTCCGGCATCTGGGTCGTGATCGTCTCCATGCGGGCACGCTACCGTGCGGGCATCGGCGACGATTCAGGGTCCGACCGGATCGGAATCGGCGGGTCCCCGCGCAGCGCCGGCCTGATCGAGCAGGTCATCCAATCCGGTCCGGGTCGCGACGACGATCAGCAGATTGCCCTCGCGCACGACGAGTTTCGGATGCGGCTGCCATTGCACATTCGCTCCCACCTCCTGCTGCAGGGCGATCACGCGGCTGCGTTCGGTGCGCCCGACCTCATCGATACACCGGCCCCCCAACGGCGAATCCGGTGGCACCGGAACCTCCGCGATCAACAGGGTGGCTTTGTCGATCGACATGGTCGCGATCACCCGGCGCTCCACCATGGCCGCGGCGAAGCGCCGGGCGGACTGTTCGAAAACACTGCGCACCACCACTTTTCCGAGACTGCGCTGGACCCGGTCGGCGAGATCGGCGTCGAATACCCGCAGCACCACGCGCAGGTCGTCCCGATAGGACTGCCCCAGCATGGCGGCCTCGAGATTGACCGCATCACTGGAGGTCACCAGGACCAGTGCCCGCGCCTTGGCCACCCCGACCGCGCGCAAACTGTCCTCCCAGGCGGCCTGGCCGATCACGACCGGCACGCCCAAGCCGCGCGCCGGCACGATACCGCGGGCATTTTCGTCGTAATCCAGTCCGACCACCGGAATCCCGAGATCGCACAGCTGTTCCACGACCCGAATTCCCACATTGCCCAGTCCGGCCACCACCACATGTCCGGCCATCCGGGCCGGATCCACCGCGGGTTCGGTCAGCTGGGACCGCAGCACCCCGCCGACCACCAGGGCCGTGATCAACGGCGTCATCGCCAGACCGGCGAACACCACCGCCAGCTGCAGCACTTTGTACCAGGGCGATCGGTCCTCGGGCTGCGCCGCTCCCGCCGCGTCGAGCAGGGTTTCGTAGACCGCCGTTCCCCAGGGAAGGTGGGGAATCACCACCATCAGGACGCAGACCGTGGCGATGAACACCAGCAGTACCAGCAGCAGCCGGATCAGATCGTGCCGGACCAGATAGCGGGCGAGGGCCAGCCAGCGTCGCGGCGCGCCGACCGTGGTCGGCCCCCGGCCCGCCAGTGCGAGCACCCGATCCGACGGTTCCGAGACCGACGGCAGTGTTATCTCCTCCGGCCCGACAGCCACCGCCGATATCACCTTGTCGGAAGGCGGATCGCCGGCCGCCGCCACATACAGGGTTCGCTCGCCCAGCCGGACATAGTCCTGCGCCGTCTCCCCGAGCGCGGCGGCCACGAACGACGGCGCGGCCATCTCCGAGATCGAGAGCACTACGCAATCGGAGAACAGTCGTCTGATACGGAAACCCAAGCCGCTATTGAACATCCGCACGACGAGACGAATTCGCGGATTCAGCTCGTGGGCACGCAGTGCGGTATGGAAATTATCGACATCCGCCTGATCCACCAGGGCGAGCCCATTCGCCTCGGCGACCCCCGCCTCACACAGTGAGGTCTCGTCCAGCCGCTCGGTGCACTGAATCCGCACCCGCTCGAGTTTCTCCAGCTGCGATACATACCCGCTG
>JAFMQT010000715.1 GCA_017354515.1 Nocardia sp.
CGCCGACACGCTGACGCGGCATCCGCTGGTGGCCGCGCTGGGACGGGAAGTCCGGGAGACTGCCTGGTTGCTGACCAGGCCCGGCCGATTCGGGCCGGACGCCACCGATATCCGGCACGAACCGGCCGATACGGGCCGCGATCCGGGTGGCACGGTGTTATCGGACATGCAGGAGGCGATCCACCTCGATCGGTGGCCGCCCGGCCCGCCGCGCGCGGACGACGGCAGTGTCCAGATCCACGCCTGCCACGGACCCGCCCGGCAGGTGGAGGTGCTGCGCGATGTGCTGCTGGGCCTGTTCGAGCGGGACCGCACCCTGCAGCCGCGCGAGGTGATCGTGCTGTGCCCGGATCCGGAGGGTTACGCACCGCTGGTTCGCGCCGCGTTCGGCCAGGGCCCGGCGACCATCGGGGAACCCGACCGCAATCCCGGTCACGGATTGCGGGTGCGATCGGCCGAACGGACGGCGCGAGCGCGTAATTCGGTCCTCGCGGTGGTCTCGGATCTGCTCGCCCTGGCCCAGGATCGGGTGGCGATCACCCAGGTGCTCGACCTGGCCGCGACCGAACCGGTCCGCCATCGCTGCGGCTTCGGCGAGGAGGATATCGAGCGGCTGCGCGAATGGGCCGCCGAAACCGGCGCCCGATGGGGGATCGGCGCCCGGCAGCGGCAGGCCTTCGGACTCGGCGGATTCGCGCAGAACACCCTCAACGCGGCGGTCGATCGCATTCTGCTCGGGGTGGCCGCGGGCGAATCCGGCGCCGACTGGCTGGATTTGGCGCTGCCGCTCGAGGATGTGGACTCCGGCGATGTCGATCTGGCCGGGCGATTCGCCGAATTCGTCGATCGTCTCGCGGTGTGCCTGCGCGATCTGAGCGGCGCCACCGACGCCGAACCCGCCGGTGCCGCGCGCCCGGCGGCGCAGTGGCTGGCGACCCTGCAGCGCGCCCTGGATCTGCTGACCGACCTGCCCGCGGCGCACGCGTGGCAGCGAGTACAGGCCCATCGGGAGATCGCCGCCGCCTTCGAATACGCCGGCGAGGCGCCGCTGCGGTTGCCCGACGTCATCGCCCTGCTGAACGCAAGGACTCGCGCGCATGCGCCCAGATCGAACTTCCGCACCGGTGAGCTGACGGTGTGCGGGCTGGCTCCGATGCGGTCGGTGCCGCATCGGGTGGTGGTGCTGCTGGGCCTGGACGACGAGGTCTTCCCGCGGGTGGGCGGTATCGACGGCGACGATGTCCTCGCGCGCGAACCCCTTGTCGGCGAACGGGATCCGCGTGGTGAGGACCGCGCGCTGCTGCTGGACGCCGTGCTCGCGGCGCGCGAACATCTGGTGGTGCTGTATACCGGTACCGATCCGGTGACCGGGGTCAGCCGGCCGCCGGTCACCCCGCTGGCCGAGCTGATCGATGTGGTGCGCGCGCATCGCGGCGGGGAGCGGGTGGTTCGCGAGCACACCCTGCAGGCGTACGCGGCCGCCAATTTCGACCCCGCGGCGCCGTTCGGATTCGATCCGCTCGCCGTGGCCGCCGCGCGCGCCGCGTCCCGGCCACCGGCC
>JAFMQT010000388.1 GCA_017354515.1 Nocardia sp.
CACCGCGCTCACCGCGCACGCCCTGGAATGGCTCTCGCAGCATCCCGATCAGCGCGAGACACTCTCGAACGAACGGGAGACGCTGCTGGATTCGGCGACCGAGGAGTTCCTGCGCTTCTACACCCCGGCCGCCGGCGACGGACGCACCATCAACCAGGACTGCGCGATGGCCGGCCGCACCTTCGCCGAGGGTGACCGGCTGTGGCTGTCCTGGGCGATGGCCAACCGGGATCCGGAGGTGTTCGAGGACCCCAACGAGATCATCCTGGACCGGCATCGCAACCGGCACTACAGTTTCGGGCTCGGTATCCACCGGTGCATCGGCTCGAATCTGGCCCGCACAGTCTTCAAGCGCATGCTGCTGGCGGTACTGGACCGGATGCCCGATTACCGCTGCGATCCCGAGACGACGGTGCACTACGACACCATCGCCGTCATCCAGGGCATGCGGCATCTGCCGGCCACCTTCACACCGGGCCCACGATTGGGTGCGGGACTGGAGGAAACGCTCGACAAGTTGCAGGTGATCATCGACGAGCAGCGGCTCGCCGAGCCGGTGACCGCCCGCAAGGAACAGGCCGACATCCACTGAACACCCCGGCGCGGCCGGCGGCCCCACGGCCGGCCGCGCCGAGCGGTGCGGGTGCCCCGCGATCTAACAGGAGGCCACGGTGACCGCCGCGCCACAACGTCCGCTCCCCGAGCTCACCATGCTCAACGAGTTCTTCTGGACCGCCGGAGCCAAGGACGAGCTGCAGATCCAGCAGTGCGAATCCTGCGAGAACCTCATCCATCCGCCGCAGCCGGCCTGCCGGTACTGCCACGGCACCGAGATGGGCGTGCGGACGGTCTCGGGTGAAGCCGTGCTGATCGGCTTCAGCCTCAACCACCGCTTCGGCCTGCCGGGACTGCCGCCGCCGTATGTGGTGGGCCAGGTGGCGCTGGTGGAGGATCGCCGAATTCGCCTGACCACCAACATCATCGAGGCCGATGCCACCGATCTGAGGATCGGTATGCGGATGGAAGTGGTCTTCGAACAGCACGACGACGTGTGGCTGCCACTGTTCCGCCCCACCGCGTCGCAGCCCGAACTCGAACCGCTGCCCGAGGACGAGATCGCGCCGGAGGATTTCGCCCGGCATGTGCGGCCGCGGTTGACCACCGACAAATTCGAGGACCGGGTCGCGTTCACCGGCATCGGCATGTCCGATCTCGGCCGCCGGCTGATGATTCCGCCGCTGCGGCTGACCATTCAGGCCTGTCAGCGCGCGGTCGCCGACGCCGGGCTCACGATGGCCGATATCGACGGCCTGGCCTCCTACCCCGGATCCGGCAACGTTGGTGGTTTCGGTGAGGGCGGGGTCACCGCCGTCGAGTCGGCACTGGGCTTGAAACCCACTTGGTACAACGGCGGGATGGAGACCTTCGGGCCCGGCGGTTCGGTGATCGCGGCCATGCTGGCGGTCTCGGCCGGACTGGCCCGGCACGTGCTGTGCTTCCGCACGCTGTGGGAGTCCACGCACGGTGAATTTGTCAAGGCCGGGAAGGCCTCCCCGCTGGTCGGCGGTGCGGGGCGCACGACGAGCTGGCAGGTGCCCTTCGGCGCGATATCGGCGGCGCAGACCCTGGCCCAGAACGCGCAGCGGCACTTCCACAAATACGGCACCACCCGCGAGACGCTGGGCTGGATCGCGCTGAATCAGCGCGCCAATGCCGCACTCAACCCCACCGCGATCTACCGCGATCCGCTGACCATGGACGACTATCTGTCCGCGCGGCCGGTGACCAGCCCGTTCCATCTCTACGACTGCGATGTGCCGTGTGACGGCGCGACCGCCGTGATCGTCTCGGCCGCCGACGTTGCCCGCGATATGGCCAAACCGCCGGTCTACGTGGAGGCGGTCGGCACCCAGATCCTCGAGCGCGTGGACTGGGATCAGAGCACCCTGACCCACGAACCGCAGGTGCTCGGCCCCTCCGCGCACCTGTGGACGCGCACCGATATGCGGCCCGAGGACGTCGATGTGGCCGAACTCTACGACGGGTTCAGTTTCAACTGCCTGTCCTGGCTCGAGGCGCTCGGCTTCTGCGGAATCGGTGAGGCCAAGGATTTCCTGGACGGCGGCAAGAACATCGCCCGCGACGGCATACTGCCGCTCAACACCCACGGCGGACAGCTCTCACACGGCCGCACCCACGGTATGGGCCTGGTGCACGAGGCGATCAGCCAGTTGCGCGGTGAGGGCGGGCCGCGGCAGGTCGCCGACGCCAAGGTCGCGGTCGTCAGCAGCGGCGGTCTCACGCCCAGCGGGGTCATCCTGCTGCGGAGCGATCGGTGAGTGTGGACACCTCCGGTCCGCCCTCGCCCGGACCGGATCTGACCTCCGATCCCGGTGCGCCGCAGCCGGTTCTGGCTGTCGTCGACGGGATCGAGGTGTCCGGCCTGCTGGCACCCGCACCGGACCCGCGCGGTGTGCTGCTGGCCCTGCACGGGGGCGGTGCCACCTCCGTCTACTACGACTGCCCCGGACATCCGGAGCTGTCGCTGCTGCGCCTGGCCGCCGCGAACGGATTCACGGTCCTGGCCCTGGATCGGCCGGGATACGGCGCCACGGTGCCCTATGCGGACCGGTTGTGGGAGCCGCAGTCGCGGGTGGATCTGATCTACCGGGCCGCCGAACAGGTGCTCGCAGGCCGATCACGCGGCGCCGGAACGGTTCTCATCGCACATTCGGCCGGATGTGAACTGGCCCTGCGGATGGCCGCCGACGAACGCGGCCGCGATCTGCTCGGGGTCGAGGTCGCCGGCACCGGACGCCTGCCCACTCCCGAAGCGCAGCAGGCGGTCTGGGGACGCCCAGCGGGCACCCGGCCGCGCGGACTGTATGACCTGCTCTGGAAACCGGTCGAGCTGTATCCGCCGGATATGGTCGGCGGCGGGCCGGTCCGGGCCGAGGGGCATCGGCTCGAGGCCGCCACCGTCAACGACTGGTCCGAGGTGGAATTCCCGGATTTGGCCGGGCGGATCCGGATTCCGGTGCGCTTCACCCTCGCCGATCACGAACGGGTGTGGCGCAGCGACGAGGAGGCCTTCGCGCAGGTCGCCGTCGCGTTCACCGCCGCACCCCGGGTGGTGCTCAATCGCCAGCCCGGCAGCGGACACAATCTCAGTGTGGGGCGTTCGGCACGCGCCTATCATTTGGGCGTGCTGGCGTTCGCCGAGGAATGCCTGATCGCCGCCGAGCAGGTATTCGACTGCCCGGCAACACAATTCGATGGGGCCGCACTGGATTCGGCCCGGGAAGCGAGGCCACTGTGACCGTCGTCGACGTGGGACTGTTCCTGCTGCGCCTGGTCGTGGGCGCGACCATGATCGCGCACGGCGTCAACCACTGGATCGGCGGCGGCAAGATCGCCGGCACCGGCCGCTGGTTCGCGAGCTTGGGTTTACGGAACGGCCCGCTGCAGGCGTGGCTGAGTGTGATCACCGAGATCGGGGCGGGCGCGCTGCTGGTCGTCGGCCTGCTCACTCCCCTGGCGGCCGCAGCGGTGATCTCGGTGATGCTGGTGGCCGCGCTGCTGGTGCACCGTAAGAACGGCTTCTTCATCATGAAGGACGGCTGGGAGTACGTCCTGGTGCTGTCCGTGGTCTCCCTGGTCATCGGCCTGCTCGGGCCCGGATGGCTGTCGATCGATCACGCGGCCGGGATCGAGATCGTCGGCTGGGCCGGAGGCGGTATCGCGCTGATCGTCGGTGTGCTGGCGGTCGCGGGTCTGCTGGCCGTGTTCTACCGTCCGGCGCCGGCGAAGGCCGAGTAGCGCAACTTTTCGAGGAAGGGCATTCACATGCGGGTCGGATTCATCGGATTGGGCAGCCAGGGCGCGCCCATGGCACAGCGGATCATCGCGGCGGGGCATCCGACCACGCTGTGGGCCCGCCGCGAGGCGAGTCTGGAACCGTTCGCCGAGACCGGCGCCGCGACCGCCGCGACCCCGGCCGAACTCGGCGCCGCCAGCGATCTGGTGTGCATCTGTGTGGTCGGTGACGACGATGTGCGCCAGGTGCTGACCGGGGAATCGGGTGTGCTGGCCGGGATGTCGGCCGGTGGTGTGGTGGCGGTGCACAGCACCGTCCATCCCGACACCTGCCGCGAACTCGCGAAACTGGCCTCGGCACAGGGTGTTTCGTTGATCGATGCCCCGGTCAGCGGCGGTGGGCCGGCGGCGGAGGCGGGCCGGTTGCTGGTCATGGTCGGCGGGGACGCCGAGGTCGTGGGACGCTGCCGGCCGATCTTCGACAGCTATGCCGACCCCGTTGTGCACCTGGGTGAGGTGGGTTCGGGCCAGGTCACCAAACTGCTCAACAACCTGCTGTTCACGGCGAACCTGGCGACCGCCATGACCACCTTCGACCTGGGCGCGGATCTGGGTGTGGACCCCAAGCGCCTGGGTGAGGTGATCGCACACGGCACCGCGAACAGTTTCGCCCTCGGGCGCATCGTCGACGCCGGGATGACCCTCGATCGTCTCGCCCAGTACGCCGGCGAACTGCTGCGCAAGGATGTCGGCCTGGTCGCCGCTCTGGCCGATGCCGCCGGCGCCGCACCGGGTGTGGTGCTCGATGCCGCCGACGCCACCCTCGGCATCATGAAACATCCACGGTGAGCGGAATGCGAATCGGATTCATCGGTGCCGGCCGGATGGGGCTGCCCATGGTGCGTCGGCTGGTGGACGCCGGGCATCAGGTCAGCGCACTGGCCCGCTCGCCGCAGCGCGCCGCAGCGATCGAGGAGGCCGGGGC
>JAFMQT010000101.1 GCA_017354515.1 Nocardia sp.
CATGAACCGGAGATCCGCCCCGAATTGCCCTGTGCCGCCTTCGTATTCATGGCCGAGGAGGCGGCCAGGGCCGCGACCATGGCGGTGCACGTGCAGGGCGGTTTGGGTGTCAGCAGCGAATCCGCTTCGTCGGCCTATCTATTGCGCGCCAGGGGCTGGCCCTTGGCGGCCGGTGATCCGGCGGCCAGCGCCGCCCGGGTGGCCGAACTCTACGCGGGTGCGAAGGTCGCCGCCTGACCAGCCGGGCGCCGCATACATTTGTCGATCAACGGAGACACCGATGGATTTCTCACGAGTGGAACTGTCCGAGCAGGACGCGGCCTTCCGCGAGGAGGTCCGGGACTTCCTGAACACCCACGTCACCGACGAGGTACGCCGCCGCGACCGCGAAACCGGTGACAACTTCGACGAGGGCGTGCATCTGGCCATGGGTGCCGGCGGCTGGCTGCGCAGGGAGATGAACACCGGCCGCGAGGGCGGCATGACCCGGGTGCAGCGGCGGCTGTGGGATCTGGAACGGCGCCGGGTGCGGGTGCCGTGGGTCACCTGGGGCACCACCGCCATCGTCGCCGGATCGGTCCGCGAATTCGGATGTCCGGAACTGCGCGAGGAGGTGCTGCCGCGAATCGAGACCGGCGAGGTGCGGCTGTGCCTGGGCTACACCGAACCCGAGGGCGGCTCGGATGTGGCGACCTGTAAGACCCGGGCGGTCCGCGACGGGGACACCTGGATCATCAACGGCTCCAAGATGTTCACGACCGGCGCACACAACTGCCAATACGTCTTCCTGATCACCAACACCGATCCGGCGGCGCGCAAACACAAGAGCCTCACGATGTTCCTGGTGCCGCTGGACACCCCCGGCATCGAGATCCAGGGCATCCGGACCGTCGACGGCGACCGCACCAATATCGTCTACTACACCGATGTCCGCATCGCCGACAGATACCGGCTCGGCGAGGTCAACGGCGGCTGGCAGGTGCTGCTACATCCGCTCAGTGTCGAACACGGCATGGTCGACGCGGACACCGACGGCCTGCAGGACGTGTCGATCATGGTGCACCAGGGGACCATGGCGGCCACCGCGGTCGACCGCGCCACCGAGATCGCCGCCCGGGAAGGACCCGATGGCCGGCGGCTACTCGACGACGGGGCGGTCGCCTACCGGCTCGGACGCGGTATCGCCCGGATGGAGGCCGCGCTGTCGGCGCCGAATATGTTCGGCCGGGTCGCTCTCGCCCAGGCAATGCGCGATATCTCGCCGGATCTGATGGATCTGCTCGGCGCGGCGGCGGCCCTGCCGATCGACGCCGACGGCGCCGTCGACGAGGGCGGCGCCGAATACGTCTACCGCTGGGCGCCGCTGTGCGGAATCTACGGCGGAACCCTCGAGGTGTTCCGGAACATGATCGCCGAACACGTGCTCGGTCTGGGCCGTGCCCACTACGGCGCCACGCCGGCCAAGGTGAGCTGAAAGGTCCGCTATGAGTACCGATCTCGTTCTGTACGACGCCGACGAGGGCATCGCCACTATCTCCCTCAACCGGCCCGAACGGCACAACGCGCAGAACATGGCACTGCTCGACGAACTCGACGCCGCGTGGTCGAAGGCCGAATCCGACCCCGAGGTGAAGGTGATCGTATTGCGCGCAAGGGGCAAACACTTCTCCTCGGGGCACGATGTCGATCGCGCCACCTGGGATCACGGCGGCAAATGGCTGGTATCGGATATCTACGAGGCCGAGGCGCGGCGTTATGTCGGCTACTCGCTGCGCTGGCGCAATATCCCCAAGCCCTCGATCGCCGCCGTCCAAGGCGTGTGTATCGCCGGTGGGCTGCTGCTGGCCTGGCCGTGTGACCTGATCGTGGCCGCCGACGATGCCCGGTTCTCCGATCCGGTGGTGGCGATGGGGATCGGCGGCGTCGAATACCACGCGCACACCTGGGAGATGGGCTCTCGCCTGGCCAAGGAGATCCTGTTCACCGGCCGCCCGATCGGCGCGCAGGAGGCGCTGCGCGTCGGCATGATCAACCGGGTGGTAGCCCGCGCCGAACTCGATGCGGCCACCAGGGAATTGGCCGCCCAGATCGCCGCCAAACATCCGTTCGCGCTGCGGATGGCCAAACGGGCGGTCAACCAGACCCTCGATATCCAGGGGTTCACCGCCGCCGTGCAGTCGGTGTTCGATATCCATCAGCTCGGCCACGCGCACGCCATCTCCGAGACCGGACAGCCCGTCATGATGGCGCTCGACGGCATGAAAAATCAGGTAGCCCAGCACAAGTAGCGAGGTGTGTCGTGAAGGTCCCCTTCACCTGGAAGGTCACCGGATGGTTCATGGTCGGGTGGTCGGCCGAATTCCCGCAGGGGCAGGCCCGGCCGCTGCGGTATTTCGGCGAGGATCTGGTGGCCTACCGCGACGACTTCGGCGAGCTGCACATCCTGACCGGGCACTGCCGGCATCTGGGCGCCCATATCGGTCACGGCGGGAAGGTGGTCGGTGACTGTGTGGAATGTCCGTTCCACGGCTGGCGGTGGGGCCCGGACGGTCGCAATCGCAACATTCCGGGCGAGAATCGGGTCAATCGCGGGCTGCGGCTGCGGGTGTATCCGGTCGATGAGCAGAACGGGTGCGTATTCCTGTGGCATCAGCCCGACGGCAAGGCGCCGTACTGGGAGATGCCCGATATCTTCGAGATGTTCCCGGAAATCGGCACCGATCCCTCCGGCTACTACCGGCCGTTTCCGGAGTTCTCCCGCAAAACCGGGAACGAACCGGTCCACCCCCAGGTCGTCCTCGAAAATGGACCGGACAGTTTACATTTCGAATACGTGCACGCCGCGACCGTCACCCCGCGGATGCTGGACTGGCGCGAGGACGGGCACATCTGGTCCTTCGTCACCGGCTGGCCCGACGCGCGCAGCGACGATCCGGAGAAGATGGCCCTGAAGATCCACGCCCAGATGTTCGGTCTGGGCGGTTCGGTCAGTGTGTTCGACGGCTCCTCCAAACACCGCCTGATCTTCGCCACCACACCCGTGGACGACGAGTGCTCGGATATGTTCTATTCGATCTGGTGGCCGCGCGATGCCGGCGACGACGGCGACGTACCGCCGCCGCGAGTGCAGGCTCGGGTGGAGAAACAGTTCCTCAAAACGGTGTGGGAGGACCTGAGCATCTGGCGCTACCAGGAATACGTCGAACACCCACCGCTGTCGCCCAGGGACGCGAAACCGTATATGTCCCTGCGTCGTTGGGCCACCCAGTTCTACGAAATCGAACCGGAGTGAGCGGTTCGCGGCCGATTACGGCACATTCCAGCCGCGGGCGGCGGGCAGATCCTGCGGGCTGCGCGGCCGGGCGAACAGCCGGATGCGGCGATCGGGACGGACATCGAATTCGCCGAGATCCCCGCAGCCGATCTTCGAGACGGCGCGGTGCATGGGGGTATTGCGGTAGTCCGGATCGACCATGATCCGCCGGCAGTCGGGGTCGGCGGCGAAGATCGCCTCCAGCATCTGCCCCAGCCATCCGGAGATGATCCCGCGCCCGCGC
The DNA here is from genome assembly GCA_017354515.1 of Nocardia sp. Taxonomy (GTDB): domain Bacteria; phylum Actinomycetota; class Actinomycetes; order Mycobacteriales; family Mycobacteriaceae; genus Nocardia. The sequence goes on from JAFMQT010000101.1 coordinate 3,558, forward strand.
AGATCCGGGTCGGCGGTGGCGATATGGAAGCCCATATCGTGCGGATCGGCGTGGTACAGGCGCGAGATCTCATCCCTGGCGGCCCGATACAACTCCAGATACGCCACATCGCGACGGCCCACGTCCGGCTGCCCCGCGGCGGCGTAGTCGAACTCCAGAACGCAAGGGCGCGAGAAGGTTCCGCTCAGCTGTGCCCGCATATCGGCCAGCCGCCGCTCGACCGGCCAGTCCTGCTCCCAGGTCTGCACCAGATGTGGCCGGTGCATCCATTCGGTGACCAATTCCGCATCGCCGGTGTCGGGATCGGCCACGCGGAGCGTGTAGGGGCCGTCGAATTCGGGGACCACGGGTGCGGGTGCCTCGCGCACCGCCGCAGGGATCTCGGTCAGTTCGCGGCTCAGGGTATACCCGGCCCCGGTCTGGCTCATGACTGCGGCTCCGTTCGTCTCTGCGCGCCGGCTTCTGGCGCTGGATGCCCGCCGCACCCGGCAAGTATAAGGTAAGGCTATGCAAACTAGGTGAGGCGTGGGTGCGATGCCGGTGCGGGTGAATTCATCGGGGTGCGGTTGCCGGGCATCTCGATGAATCCACTCCGGCGACAGATATCGGTCACCTACGGGCGGCGGTGAGCGAGGAGACGGTCTCCAGGAAGGAGCGGGTGTCGTTCACATGGGGGAAATCGGTATCGGGAACCGGAACCTCGAGGAATTCGCAGAGCGGGTCCCAGCCCTGCTTCGCGTCGAATACCAGCAGGCGGTTCGCCTCGACGGCGTCGACGACATCGGCATTGTGCTGGTTGTAGGCGGCCTTCATTTTCTCGGAATCGTCCAGCAGCGGACCGAATACGCCGTTCGCCAGGCGCTGTATCATTCGCGCCGTCGTCTGCATATGGTCGGGGAACTCATCGAACTTCGACTGCCGGACATTCTTCCAGATCGGCAGCAGGGTGTTGGAGAAGCTGGTCAGCCACGCGTCCTCGTCGCGGCGGGTGAGAATGACCTTGGCCTCGGGGTAGGTGGTGATCAGGTCCCGCCAGAAGAACGAACCCGGCCAGTCCATCGTCGAGTTGTACCCGGCCAGCAGCGAATCCCAGTCATCGACACCGTTCTCGAATGCCGCCAGCCACCGCCGCGATTGCCGCTCGTCGCCGATGATGTCGAACATATGCAGACAGGGGCCGAATCCCAACTGTCTGAGCGCCCCGGAGATCGAGCTGGTGCCCGTTCGTCCGAAGCCCACTCCCAATACCTTCATCCGATTCTCCCGTTTCGATGTAGACCATTCGGACTCGTCCGGTAGGCCGGTAGATATCCGGCCACGTAATACCGCCTTCGCCGGCGCACACTACACCCGCGTCACCGTCCGATGAGGTCATCGACAACGTACTGAAACGAGGGGGTGTGTTCGAGCCGGCGCACGAAACGGGAGGTTCGGGGCGAGCCATCGCGCAGGCACCTGCGGCCGCAGCGCACCGGCGGTCGCGCTCAGAGCACCGCGCCCGCATCCTTGGCGGCGATGATCTGATCCCAGTCCATTCCGAGTTCGAGCAGGATCGCCTCGGTGTGCTCACCGTGTTCGGGTGCGCGGCTGGGCGGAGCCGGGGTTTCGTCGAATTGGACTGGGGCGCCGACGGTTCGATAGTCACGGCCCGCTTCATCGGTTACCGTCATGAGATAGCCGTTGGCCCGGACCTGCGGATCGTCGAGGACCTCCTGCGGGGTGGCCAGGGTCTCCCAGACGCCGGGTTCGTCGGCGAGAATCTCCTGCCACTGCTTCAGATCGCGTTCGGCGAAGGTCCGGCGCAGCTCCGCGGTCGCTTCCTCCTGGTGCCGGACCAGATTCAGCAGCGGGACGAAACGTTCGTCGACGGCCATATCGGGGCGGCCGATCCGCTCGCAGAAGGCCTTCCAGAATCGGTCGGTCTGCAGGAACATCAGCTGAATCCAGCGTCCGTCCCGGGTCTGGTACCGGTTGACCGCCGGATTGAGCGCCATACCGGCCGGATTGGCTGGGATGCGGTCGATTCCGTAGTAGTCGGCGGCGCTGATATCCGGTGCGATGGCCCACATCCCTTGTGCGAGTAGGGAACTGTCGACGATCGGAGCGTGCCCGGTGCGTTCGCGGTGGAACAGCGCGCCCATGATTCCGCCGGCGAGGGTGATGCCGCCCTGCAGGTCACCGAAGGCCGGTCCCTGATTCACCGGGTATTCGGCGCCCGGGGGAGTCAGCGAGTACGCGACCCCGGCGCGGGCGAGATAGGCCGAGCCGTCGAATCCGCCCTTGTCGCGATGGGGTCCGCGATGTCCCTGGCCGCTTCCGCGGGCGATGATCACCTCGGGGTTGAACCGGCGGATCTCGGTGACGCCCAGGCCGGCTCGTTCCAGCTGCCCGGGCAGCCAGTTGGTCAGGAAGACGTCGGCGCGGGCGATCAGGGCGCCCAGGATCTGCCGGCCGGTCCCGGATTTGATGTCCACGCCGATACTGCGCTTACCGTGATTGCCCAGCTCCATCATGAAATTGGCGCGCACCGGGGACTCGGCCGGATCCAACCCGCCCACGACCAGACCCCGGCAGGGGTCGCCGGCCCGGGCGTCCTCGACCTTGATGACGTCGGCGCCCCAGTCGGCGAGTGCGGCGCCGGCGCACGGCACATACGTCCACGACGCCAACTCGACCACCCGAATTCCGTTGAGCAGGCCCGGCATATGTGCTCCTCGCTCGATCGCACACTGACTTGTAGAAGTATACGGTAAACATTACAGTTAGTGACCCGGGATGGATCAGTTCGATCTCACCGGCACGTACAAGTGTGTGGCCGCATGCGGTCCGGTGGTGGACAGGAGGCCATGTGAACGAGCCGTTCGCGCGAATCCCCGGCACCAGTGCGCAGGCCGGGCGCCACGCGGCCGCGCGTGCCGAATCCAGGATGCTCGTGGATGGCGCGCTCGTCCCAGCGGCCGATGGCGCCGAGTTCGAGAACCGTGCCCCGGCCACCGGTGCTGTCCTCGGGACGACCGCGGCGGCGGGGCAAGCCGATATGCTGCGCGCGATCGAGGCTGCGCGCCGGGCCTTCGACGACACCGGCTGGTCCACGGACGGACCACTGCGTCAACGATGCCTGCGTCAGCTGCAGCAGGGCCTGGAGGCCGAATCCGATGATCTCGGAACCGAACTCGTCGCCGAGGCGGGTGCTCCGGTGATGACCCTGAGCACCGCCCAGGTGGGCTGGCCGCTGGCGCAGGCGCTGCGCTATCCGGCCGGACTGATCGACGAATTCGCCTGGGAGCGCACCCTCGACGGCGGAGGTCTGTTCGGTGCGCGGAATGTGCGCACCGTGGTGCGGGAGCCGATCGGGGTGGTCGGTGCGATCTGCCCGTCGAATTTCCCCATCGAGGTGATCCTGAACAAACTCGGTCCCGCGCTGGCCGCGGGCAATACCGTTGTGCTGAAACCGGATCCGCACACCCCGTGGAACGCCACCCGGATCGGCCGGATCATCGCCGAGCGCACCGACTTCCCGCCCGGAGTGGTCAATGTGGTACCGACACCGTCGAACGAGGTGGCGGGTCTGCTGGTCACCGATCCGCGGGTGGACATGATCTCGTTCACCGGTTCGACCGCCGTCGGACGGGCCATCATGCGCACCGGCGCGGACACGATGAAACGTACATTCCTGGAACTCGGCGGGAAATCGGCCCTGATCGTGCTCAAGGACGCGGATCCGGTCGCCGCTCTGCGCAGCGCCGCGGGGATCTGTGTGCACGCCGGCCAAGCGTGTGCGGCGACGACCCGAATGCTGGTACACCGCTCCACTTTCGACGATATGGTCGCCGGGGTGAGCGCGGCGTTCGCGGCGATTCCGGTGGGCGATCCGGCCGACCCCGCGACGATGGTGGGCCCGCTGATCAGCGCGGCCCAGAAAGCGCGCGTCGAGGATGCTTGTCGCCGGGCCGTCGAAGACGGTGCCCGCCTGGTGTTCGGTGGTGGGCCGGTGCCGGATCTACCGGCCGAGCTGGGCGGCGGGACCTATGCCCGACCGGCCGTATTCGTCTGCGAGAACCCCGATCTGGCGGTCGCGCAACAGGAGATCTTCGGCCCGGTGCTGGTGATGATCCCGTTCTCCGACGATGAGGACGCGGTCCGGATCGCCAACAACTCCGCGTTCGGGCTCGCCGGTGCGGTGCTGTCGGGCTCGACCGATCGCGCGATGGCGGTGGCGCGGCGAGTGCGCACCGGAGCCATCGGTGTCAACGGCGGCATGTTCTACGGCGCGGACGCGCCGTTCGGCGGTTACAAGAGCAGCGGCGTCGGTCGTCAATGCGGGATCGAGGGGTTCGATCAGTATCTCGAGACCAAGACGATCGGTTGCCGAATTCCCAAGCGGCAGTGAGTTGTAGTAGTCAGGGGTTGAGAATATGGCCATACCAGTCATCGTCAGCGCGGTCCGGACCGCGATCGGCCGCTCGTTCAAGGGGACGCTGGCCACGGTGCCCTCCGAGACGCTGGCGACCACCATCCTCGCCGAGGCAGTCCGCCGGTCCGGTGCCGATCCTGCCGCGGTCGACGATGTGATCCTGGCCGAATCGAATTATGGCGGAGGCGATCTCGCCCGGCACGCCGCGGTTGCCTGCGGAATGACCGAGGTGCCCGGGCAGGCGGTGAACCGGCACTGCACGGGCAGTCTCACCGCGATCGCCAACGGCGCGGCCCATATCGTCGCCGATATGGAGCGGGTCGTCGTCGCCGGTGGCGTGCAATCGCTGTCGACCGCGCCGCTGATGAAATGGCGCGATCCGGGTAAGCCCGGATTCGAGTTCGTCGAACCGTGGATGCCGCCCTCGCATCCGGAAACTCCGGACGCCCCCACCCTCGACATGGCGATCACGGTCGGCTGGAACACCGCCCGCAAGGCCGGGATCAGCCGCGCGGAGATGGACGCGTGGGCGCTGCGCTCGCATCAACGGTCCATCGCCGCCATCGACGCCGGGAAGTTCGCCGACGAGATCGTGCCAGTGAAGGTGGCCGGAGCCGACGGATCGGTGATCGATTTCGCGATCGACGAATTCCCGCGCCGGGATACCACGATGGAGCGATTGGCGGCGCTGCCGGTGCTGCATCCCGAGATCGAGGGCTTCTCGATCACCGCGGGCAACAGTAGCGGTATCAATGACGCCGCGGCCGCGGTCACCGTAGTCGGCGACGATTACGCCGCCGCCGAGGGACTGGAGGTGCTGGGCACCGTCCGGAGCTGGGCGAATGCCGCGATGACCCCCGCCGACAATGGGCTGGCGGCGAGCAAGGTGATCGGCAGAATCCTTGACCGTGCCCGGCTGAAGGCCTCGGATGTGACGCTGTGGGAGATCAACGAGGCGTTCGCCTCGGTCCCGATCGCCGCCTGCCGCGACCACGGACTCGACGAGGAAACGGTCAACTTCTCCGGCAGCGGATGCAGTCTGGGACATCCCATTTCGGCTTCGGGCGCGCGCATGGTCACAACTCTGCTCCACGAACTGCGCCGCCGCGGCGGAGGTATCGGCGTCGCCGCGATGTGCGCGGGTGGTGGGCAGGGCGGCGCGCTCGTGCTCGAGGTCTGAGCATCCGAGCGCGCTGCCGAGCGGACAATCACCTCGGCGGGCCGGTGCGGACCGATACAGTGAAGTCATGTTCGGACTCGAGAACCTCCCGTCGTTCGGTGGCCGCGCCCGTACTCGCGAGGCGACGGCCGTGGTCACCGGCGCCGGTAGCGGTATCGGTCGCGCGTTCGCGCTGGAGATCGCCCACCGCGGTGGCACGGTCATCTGCGCCGATATCGACGAGTCGCGAGCGGTGCGGACGGTCGCGCTGATCGAGCGCGATCATCCCGGCCACGCGTACGCCTTCGCCTGTGATGTGGCCGACCGGGACGCCGTGGAGTCGCTGGCCCGCTATGCCGAAGCCGCTTTCGCCGGTCCGCCCAGCCTGGTGGTCAACAATGCCGGGATCGGGAGCGGCGGAATGCGGGTGGGGGAGACCGGATTCGACACCTGGGAGCGGGTCGTCGGGGTGAATCTGTGGGGTGTGGTGAACGGCTGCGAGATCTTCGCGCCGCTGCTGCGGTCGGCCGGGCGCGGCGGATTCATCAATGTGGCCTCGGCGGCGGCGTTCGGGACCGCACCGGGGATGGGCGTCTACAACGCGACCAAGGCCGGTGTGCTGGCGCTGTCGGAGACCATGGCGGCCGAATTCTCCGATACCGATATCGCGGTGACGGTGCTGTGCCCGACCTTCGTGCGCACCAATGTGATCGCCGACGGAATCACCACCCGGGCCGCGGCCCAGATCGCCGAAAAGGGTATGCGCTGGGGCGGTTTCAGCCCGGACCGGGTCGCGCGGATAACTCTCGACGCCCACGATCACGGCCGCCTGCATGTGCTGCCGCAACTCGACGCCAAATTCATCTGGTTCGTCAAACGGCTGTTCCCGGCCCAATACACGATGATCATGGGTCTGCTGGAGCGGTTGGTCGCCATGACCGATTCCGAATCCGCCGGCCAGCACCGGGCCGAAGTCTGAGCCTGCGCGCCGCACAGCGGGTTCACAGGTGAGTTTGTCAGACTGCACCGGACTACCCTGAGGAGAGGACGTTCCGGTATGGCTTCGGCGCCCGCCCGCACCGCCTATAAGTTGCCCCAGGTCACCGCCCTGTTCTGGGTGCTGAAAATCGCCGCCACCACGCTCGGGGAGACCGGCGGCGACCTCATATCGCAAACGCTGCGACTCGGATATCTGGCCGCCTCGGCGTTGTTCCTCGCGATCTTCGTGGTCAGCCTGATCGCCCAGCTGAAGGCCCGTCGATTCCATCCGGGCCTCTACTGGACCGTCATCGCCGCCACCAGCACCGCCGGCACCACCATGTCGGACCTGCTCAATCGGGGCCCCGGCGATGGCACCTCGACCGACGGTGGCCTCGGCTACGGTGGTGGAGCGGCGATTCTGATCACCGGCCTGATCATCGTGTTCACGATCTGGAAGTTCAGCGGCCAGAGCTACGACGTATCGGCCATCACGAATCTGCGTGCGGAGGGGCTGTACTGGGCGGCGATTCTGCTGTCGAACACACTTGGCACCTCGGTCGGTGATTACCTGTCCGACAGTTCCGGGCTGGGGTATTGGGGCGGTGCCCTGCTGATCACGGCTGTGATGGTGGTACTGCTCGCGGCCCACTATCTGACCCGGACCTCCGGTGTGCTGCTGTTCTGGCTGGCGTTCATCCTCACTCGCCCGCTCGGAGCGACCGCCGGCGATCTGCTGTCCAAGCCGACCGCCAAGGGCGGCCTGGGCCTGGGCACCTGGGGCACCTCGGCCGCGCTGCTGGCCATTGTCGTCGTGGGGGTGGTCTACAGCGGAATACAATTGCGCAAACGTGCGGTCACCCTGGATTCACCGGCGCCCGAACTCGATAACGCGTAAGCCGGCCGCCACGCCACCGCAGGACCCGGTTACGCGTACTTGAAATTCGCGGAAACTGTCTTTCACAGAACTATATCCGGACCTGACGCGCCGGCCCTCGGGTCTATTCTTTCGGGTATAGCACCATGAACGAGCACCATACGCGCATGCGATGGCGGTCAGAATAGTTCTGTATAAGACTTAACCAGCATCAGACTGAACCGGCGTTGTGAGTTCGGATGATTGTCGAGTCGCCCCGGCCCCGGCCGATCCGAGACCATCCCTGGGCGGGATGGCTGGCGGTATCGGCCGTTTGCCTGGGCGCTTTCATGGGACAACTGGACGCCAGCATTGTCACGCTGACCTTTCCCACATTGCGATCGGAGTTCGGCGCGCCACTGGCGAGTGTGCAGTGGGTATCGCTCGGCTATCTGATGGCGGTGGTGGGACTCGTGGTGGCGGCCGGCCGGGTGGCCGACGCTGCGGGCCGCAAAGCGGTCTATCTGCAAGGTTTCGCGGTTTTCACGCTCGCCTCGGGACTGTGTGCACTGGCACCGAATCTGCTGTGGCTGATCATCTTTCGCATCGCGCAAGCGCTCGGCGCGGCGATGCTGCAGGCCAACAGCGTGGCCCTGGTGGTCACCAGCG